>CAYJOH010000214.1:0-5006 GCA_964371685.1 uncultured Anaerolineaceae bacterium | reverse complement strand
CGGAAGCAGCGCGCGATCTGGAAGTAGCGGTCGATGCCCGCCACCATCAGCAGCTGCTTGAGCTGCTGCGGGCTCTGGGGCAGCGCGTAGACCGTGCCCGGCTGGAGCCGCGACGGGACGATGAAGTCGCGCGCCCCCTCCGGCGTGCTCTTGATCAGGTTGGGGGTCTCCACCTCCACGAACCCGTTGGCGTGGTGGACCTCGCGGATCGCCTGGACGAGGCGGCTGCGGAGCAGCAGCCGGCGCTGCATCGCCTCGCGGCGGATGTCCAGGTAGCGGTACCGCAGGCGCAGGCTCTCGTCGATCGGGGCGTCCGGGTCGTTGACGTAGAACGGCGGCGTCTTCGCCTCGTTGAGGACCGTCGCCGCGCGCGCCTGGAGCTCGACGGCCCCGGTCGCGAGCTTCGGGTTCTCGGTGCCCGGCTGCCGGAGCGCGACCTCGCCCTCGAACGCCACCACGAACTCCGGCCGCATCCGCGCGGCGACCTCGCTCGCATCGGGGGCGTCGCCGGCGTCGATGACGACCTGCGTGATGCCGTGGCGGTCGCGGAGGTCGATGAAGATCAGCTTCCCGTAGTCGCGGCGGCGATGGACCCAGCCGGCGAGCCGCGCGCTCGTCCCGGCGTCGTCCGTCCGCAGCTCGCCACAGGTGTGCGTGCGGTACGGCGTGGCGAGGGAAGCGGACTCGGCGGGCACGGGCAACGGACTCCGATCTGCGGCTGGCAACGGCCCCCTATCGTATGTCACGACCGGCGTCCGGCCGGTCGCCGCGACGCGACGACGCGCCGTCCGGGTGCGGCCCGCCAATCACGTGCGCGCCGGCTCGCCGCGCAGGCCGAGCTCGCGCAGCCAGCCCACCAGCACCCCGTGCAGCGCCGGCGCGCCCACGATCGGCTGCCCGGGCGCCGCGAACGACGACGGGAACAGGACGAACGCCTCGGTCTGCGCCCCGCCCAGGCCGCCGTGCGACCCCACCAGCTCCTCGAACGCGGCCACCTCGCTGGTCAGCGGGTCCAGCATCGACACCACCACCAGGTCGCCCACCGTCGAGAAGCCGTCGAGCCGGCGCAGCGACGCGTCGGCCAGCGGCCCGAACGCGGCCAGCGGGTCCGTCCCGGTCACGCGCCCGTCCGCGAGGCGGCGCATGCCGCCGCCGCCCAGCACCACCGCGCCGTCCCGCCCGGAGCGGACCAGCACCAGCCCCACGCCCGGGTGCGACGCAAGCGCCTCCACGAGACCCGGATGCGCCTCGCCGATCGCCTCCCAGGTGGCCCGCCCCGGCAGTCCCGTGAAGTACACGTTGGCGAGGTTCCCGGACGCCGCGACGACGACATCGTGCTCGCCCACCTCGCGCCCGGGCTGGCGGGCCGGGGCCGCCTCGAGATCCACCGGCCCGGGCGTCTGGTCAAGGGCGTCGGGGGCGTCCTCACCGCGGGTGCGGAGGCGTCGCCGGGCCATCCGGGCGCCGCGACCCTCCCCGCCGGCCAGCTGCGTGAGGACCGTGTTGACGTGGCCCCAGCCCTCCACGTCCGAGGTCGCCGCCAGCACGGCAGGCTCGCCGGCCATCAGCTCCCGGACCAGCTCGTCCAGCGTGCGCCCGAACCGCTGGCGGAACGTCGCGCCCTGGCTCTGGCCGTGGTCCGAGAGCACGACCACGTGGTACGGACGCGGCGCCGACGCCGCCGCCCGGGCGATGATCCCGATCTGGCGGTCCACCTCGGCCACGGCGTCGAGCGACTCGGGCCGCTCCGGGCCGGCGTGGTGGGCGACCTCGTCGTAGCCCACGAGGTCGACGTAGATGACCGGCACGCCGCGGTACATGTCCTCGAGCACGAGACCGATCGACACGTCGCGCAGCAGCACGCACGCCGCCACGCGAAGCATCGGGAACGGCCACGCCCGCGCGATCCGCGGTTCCAGGTCACGCAGCCGCTGGCGGCGCGCCTCGGTGAGCTCGCGGATCAGCTCCATCGCGCCCAGGACGAGCGTCCGGAACACGGTGGACGGATCCGCGAAGAACCCGAAGAAGTCCCGCGACCGGACGCCGCGCGCGCCCAGCAGCGTGGAGTTGGTGAGCACGCTGCGCGAGGCATCGCCGGACAGCAGGTTGGTCACCGACGAGCCGCCGTGGACCAGGAGGCCGCTCCCCGATGACACGCGGCGCTCGATCTCCGCGGCATCGGCCGGCCGATTCGACACCAGCAGCCGCCCGGACGCCTTCTCGAACCAGCGGAAGGCGGGGATGTCGTCGTTGTTGCCGTGCAGGATGCCCGCCTGGCTGGCGGACGTCTGCGAGGGCAGCATCACGTCCCAGCGCGCGATCCGGTGGCTGCCGTCGCGGACCCATTTCGCGAGGTGCGACGCGTTGCCGGTGCGGATCGCGAACCGGAGCAGCGGCTCGGACAGGCCGTCAACCTGGACGAACACCACGCCCGGCGTCGTCTCGCCGGCCCGGTGCCGCTCGCGCCGGACGAGCTCCAGGACGACCTGCCGGTAGTACGAGTCGGACCAGTCGAGGTCCAGCGCCAGGCCCAGCAGCAGGTTGACCACCGCGAGGTACAGCGACAGGAGGAAGGCGACGGCGTAGGACCCCACCTCGAACCCGGGCAGCACCGTCGCGACCAGCCCGATCATCAGGCCGTTGATCAGCAGCGACAGCAGCCCGAACGTCAGCACCGCGTACCGGATCACGAACCGGACGACGATCGGCCGCAGCAGCGCGTTCGCCAGCGAGATCAGGACCACCGCGCCGAGGAGGCTCAGCGGGTCGTGGAACCGGACGGGCTCGAACCTCCAGGCGACGAGGGCCAGCGCGAGGGCGTCGACCAGCCAGGTCAGGAAGACGTAGCGGACCAGCCGGCGCCGGTCCTGACGCCACTCGTCGGCGACGCGCAGGTTGGCGGCCCAGAACGTCCGCAGATCGCGGATCGCCCGCCGGACGAGGGCCAGGACCCGCATCGCGTGCCCGCCCCGCTCGCGTCAGCCCGGCCCGGTCAGCCGTGCCGGTGGCTCGCCTCGGCCCGGGCCAGCTCCCGCGCGAGGTCGCCCACCGCCACGGTCCGCTGGGTGCCCGCCAGCAGGTCCCGGACCTGGACCTGGCCACTCTCGAGCTCGTCGCCGAGGATCACCGCGAAGTGGGCGGCGTCCCGGCCGGCCGCCTCCAGCTGCCGGCCCAGCTTGCGACGCCCGAGCTCGGCCCGCACCCGGAGTCCCGCGGCGCGCAGCTCCGTCGCGACCCGCAGCCGGGCCATGGTGTCGCCGGGATCCGCGCCCACGACCACGGCCAGCGGCCCCTCGGGCTCGCCCGTCGCGCCGCCCCCCTGCTCGGCAAGCACGAGCATCACGCGGTCCAGGCCGAGCCCGAACCCGATGCCCGGCGTCGGCTTGCCGCCCAGCAGCTCCACCAGCCCGTCGTAGCGGCCGCCGCCGCCCAGCGCCTGCTGCTGGCCCTCGCGCCCGGCGACGTAGAACTCGAACGCGGTCCGCGTGTAGTAGTCCAGGCCGCGGACGAGGCCCGGTGCCACCCGGAACGGCACGCCCAGCGCGGCCAGGTGCGCCTTCACGGACTCGAAGTGCGCCGCGCACGCCTCGCACAGGTGATCGGTGATGCGCGGCGCCGCGGCGTTGAGGTCGGCCATCGCCGGGTCCTTGGAGTCCAGCAGCCGGAGCGCGTTGCGCTCCAGGCGGTCGAGCTCGGTCGGCGGCAGCGACGCGGCGTGCCGCCGGTAGTACATGACCAGCTCCGCGATGTAGGCCGGCCGGCAGGCCGGGTCGCCGATCGAGTTGACGAGGACCTCCACGCCGTCCACGCCGGCCTCGGCGTAGAAGCGGTACCCGAGCTCGATGATCTCGGCGTCCACCGCCGGCCCCGGGTCGCCGATCGCCTCCACGTCGAACTGCCAGAACTGCCGGTAGCGGCCCGCCTGCGGCCGGTCGTAGCGGAACATCGGCCCGGTCATGGTCAGCTTCACCGGCTGCGGCCACGTCTGCATCCCGTGCTGCACGTAGGCCCGCACGATGCCCGCGGTCGGCTCCGGGCGGAGCGCCCACGACTCCGACTCCTCGGTCCGGGGCGCCAGCCGGAACAGCTCCTTCTCGACCACGTCCGTGACCTCGCCGATCCCCCGCTCGAAGACCGCCGTCTGCTCGAACAGCGGGGTCTCGATCGGGTGGTAGCCGTAGCGGGTCGCGAGGTCCGCCGCGGTGCGCAGCAGGCGGTCGAAGACGACGTGATCGGCGGGCAGCAGGTCGCGGGTGCCCCGCGGGGCGCGGAAGGTGGCCACGCCCGAAGTCTATCCGTCGCGGAGGCCGAGGCCGGGCCCGCCCGTCACGCCGCGGGCAGCAGCCACACGAGCAGGAACGCGATGGCGGCCGTGACCAGGATCGCGGCCGAGGCGACGACGATGGAGCGGCCGGCCGGCCGGAAGTCCGCGGCGTCGATGCGGTCGCGGCCGGACACGTACCGGTAGGCGCCGACGACCACGAGGAATGCGCCGATCAGGACGGCGACGGCGGCCAGCTCCCGGTCGAGCGGGAGGTCCCCGCCGGTGCCCTGCGTGAGCAGCGCCGCGGCCGCCAGCCCCAGCGCCACGAGGGTCACGCCGGTGCGGAACCAGGCGAGGAACGTGCGCTCGTTGGCGAGGTGCGTGCGCGCGCGGGAGTCGGGATCGGGCTCCATTCGGGGAGGATACGCGGCCGCATCCCTCTCGTCCTACCCCGCCGGAGTCACCTCACCGATGGACGACACCGCCGTCGCCGCAAGTGGCGCGCACAGCCCCGCGCTGAGCGTTAGCGGATCGGCCGGGACATCGCCCGCATGACCGGCATCCGAACCGGGGGCGCGAGGGCTTGACGGACGCCCAAACCGGGGGGTGCGTCGGCCTGGGGCGCGTTCGGCCTCTGGCGCGTCAGGCGGAGCGAACCGGCGAGCGACGCCCGCCCGCTGACGTGGTTGGCCACGACCCGGCCGAACAGCTCGCGGTACTGGGCCGCGACGTTCCACCACGT
>CAYJOH010000213.1:4742-5007 GCA_964371685.1 uncultured Anaerolineaceae bacterium | reverse complement strand
GCCGAGCTGGAACGGAAGGTCTGCCACGTGGGCCGAGGATATCCGGGCCGGGCCAGGCCCGCCGTCGTTACGCGCCGTGCAGGACGCGTCCGGTGCGCGCCGGGACGGGGACGACGGCCGTCCCGTCGGCCGCGACGACGACCGCGGAGGCGGCCGGATCGGTGCCGGGGAGCGGAGCGTCGCCCAGGCTCGCGCCCGCCAGCTCCGCGACCTGGACGGGGATCTCGACCGGCGCGTCACCGGCGTTGACGGCGACCAGGACGGG
>CAYJOH010000213.1:3290-4732 GCA_964371685.1 uncultured Anaerolineaceae bacterium | reverse complement strand
AGCGCGTCCGCGTGCGACCCGGCGACCCGGAACGACCCCCGGCGCAGCGGCGCCAGCGCGTGCCGCACGCCCAGGACGGCGCGCGTCCAGGCGAGCCCGTCGGCGTCCCACCGGCCCTCGTCCCACGGGAAGGCGCGGCGGCAGTCTGGGTCATTGCCGCCCTCGAGGCCGATCTCGTCGCCGTAGTACACGCACGGCGCACCGGGGAGCGTCGCCTGGAGCAGCACCGCGAGGTGGTATGCGGCGCGGTCGCGTCCCGCCATCGTCCGGAAGCGCGGGCTGTCGTGCGAGTCGAGGAGGTTGAGCTGGACCTCCACGACGGCCGGGTCGTACAGGCCGGTCAGCCGCTCCAGCTCCAGGCCGAAGGCATGCCCGTCGCGCCGGTGGACCCTGGGACCGTACTCGTGGTGGGCCCGCACGACCGCCGCGTCCAGGTGCCCCTGCGCCGCGAAGCCGAGGATGGCCTGGGCCAGCGGGTAGTTCATGACCGCGTCGAACCGGTCGCCGGCGAGCCAGTCCGGCGCCTCGTGCCAGATCTCGCCCACGAGGTAGGCGTCCGGGTTGACGGCCCGGCAGCGGCGCCGGAACTCCTGCCAGAACGCCGCGTCGCGGATCTCCGTGGGCACGTCCAGCCGCCAGCCGTCGATGCCGAACCGGAGCCAGTGCTCGGCGACCGACAGCAGGTGCTCGCGGACCTCGGGGTTGGCGGTGTTCAGCTTGGGCAGGGCCGGCAGCCCCCACCACGCGCGGTAGCCCAGGCGGTGGAACGACTGGTCGCCCCGCTCGTCGTCGGTCGGGTTGAGGCCGGGCTCGTCGGGCATGTCGTCGATGTCCGGCGTCCAGGGGTAGGGGCGGAACGTGCGCCGGCCCTCGAGCGCCGAGGCGTCGAAGTGGTACCAGTCGCGGTACGGCGATGCGGCGCCGTTCTCGAGGACGTGATGGAAGGCCCAGAACCCGCGCCCGGTGTGGTTGAACACGCCATCGAGCACCACCCGCATGGCGCGGGCGTGCGCGGCGTCGAGCAGCTCCCGGAGCGCGGCGTCGCCGCCCAGCAGCGGGTCCACCGCGAGGTAGTCGTACGTGTGGTACCGGTGGTTCGACGCCGAGGAGAAGATCGGGGTCAGGTACAACGCCGTGACCCCCAGATCCGCCAGGTACGGCAGGTGCTCGGCGATGCCCAGCAGGTCGCCGCCCTTGAACCCGTGGCTGGTCGGCGGGGCGTCCCACGGCTCGAGGCGACCGGGCTTCCACACCCGCGCCGAGGCGGCGAAGCGGTCCGGGAAGACCTGGTAGAAGACGGCGTCGCGGACCCAGTCGGGCGTGTCGATCGGCATCCCGTGAGTCTACGGGCCAGCCGGGCGTCTACGGGCCCGGCTTGCGACCCACGATCCCGGTCGCGCAGCCGAACAACAGCGACAGCACCCCGACGTCGAGCCCGGCCG
>CAYJOH010000213.1:0-3190 GCA_964371685.1 uncultured Anaerolineaceae bacterium | reverse complement strand
ATCCCGGTCGCGCAGCCGAACAACAGCGACAGCACCCCGACGTCGAGCCCGGCCGACGCGAACACGGGCACCAGGGGTCCGGCGTCGCCGAACGCCTCCGTGTACCGGCCCAGCATCCGGTAGTTGTCGGGGTTGCCGAGGAGGAGCCGGCCGAGCACCGGGATCACCTGCTTGAGGTACAGCAGGTAGGCGGCCCGCAGGGCGCGGCCGGGCGGCGACGACACCTCGACCAGCGCCAGCCGCCCGCCGGGCCGGAGCACGCGCGCGATCTCGACCGCGAACCGCGCCTGGTGGTCCGGGGACAGGGTCTTGAGCCCGAACAGGCACAGCACGGCATCGACTGAGCCGTCGTCGAGTCCCGTCGCGAGCGCATCGCCGAGCACGATCTCGACGCCCTCGGCGCCGAGCCGCTCGCGCTCCCGCCGCGCGCCGCGGAGCATCCCCGGCGACGCGTCCAGCGCGACGATCCGGCCCCGTGGACCGATCCGTGGCAGGAGGTATTGCCAGCCCTCCCCCATCCCCGTCATCGCGTCCAGGACGACGGCGCCAGGCTCGGGTGCCAGCCGCTCGACGACCTGCCGCCGCCAGCGCCGCGAGAACCCGAACGAGGTGAGCGTGTTGACGCGCTCGTACGAAGCCGACATCTCGTCGAACAGCGCCCGGACGTATGCCGGGTCGTACAGCCCGGCCTCGCCGCCCGGGCGGGGGTCCGCCGGCTCGGCAGCGGACCACAGGGCCGGCCCGGACGATTCGGGCGTCTCGGGCGGGGGCGCGGTGGGCGGGTCGGTCACCCGCGCACAGTAGACTGCGCGGGTGCGCAAGGCGAGGTCTCGGTTCGGCTGGCTCGCGGCAGCGGCGACCCTCGTGGCCTCGGCCTGCGGCAGCACCACGCCGTCGCCCAGCGCCCCGCCGACCCCGGCGCGGGCCACCACTGCCACCACGGCCCCCACGGCCAGCCCGCCAGCCGGCAGCGCATGCGTCCCGGCCACGACCCCCGCGTCGGAGGACTGGAACCAGCGGACCTGGTACGAGGTCTTCGTCCGCAGCTTCGCCGACGGCGACGGCGACGGGATCGGCGACCTGCGGGGCCTCACCGCGAAGCTCGACTACCTCAACGACGGCGACCCGGCCACGACCGGCGACCTCGGCGTCGGCGGGCTGTGGCTGATGCCGGTGGCCCAGTCCCCCAGCTACCACGGCTACGACGTCATCGACTACCGGACGGTCGAGGCGGACTACGGCACCAACGAGGACTTCAAGGCGTTCGTCGCCGCGGCCCACGAGCGCGGCATCGACGTGATCGTGGACCTGGTGATGAACCACACCTCCAGCGAGCACCCGTGGTTCGAGGATGCGCGGACGCCGGGGTCCGCGCACGACGACTGGTACGTGTGGGCGACCGAGAACCCGGCCTGGCTGGGGCCCGATGGCCGGGTCGCGTGGCACAAGCTGGACGACCGCTGGTTCTACGGCGTGTTCTGGGAGGGCATGCCGGACCTCAACCTGCGCAACCCCGCGGTCACCGCGGAGCTCGAGGACGTCGCCCGCTTCTGGCTGACCGAGATGGGCGTCGACGGGTTCCGGCTGGACGCGGCCAAGCACCTGGTCGAGGACGGCAAGGTCCAGACGAACACCCCCGAGACCCTGGAGTGGCTCGCGGGCTTCAACGCGGCGACGGAGGCGGCGAAACCGGGCAGCCTGCTGGTGGGCGAGGTCTGGGACCCGCCGTCCGTCGCCGGCCGGTACGTGCCCGGGAGCGTGGACATGACGTTCAACTTCGGGCTGGCCACCGGGATCCGCCTCGCGCTCCAGAACGGCCGGGCCGCGCCGTTGGCCACCGCACTCGGCGACGCGATCACGCAGTGGCCGGTCAACCAGCAGGCATCGTTCCTGACAAACCACGACCAGGACCGGATCATGAGCCAGCTCAACGGCGACGCGGCGTCCGCCCGGCTGGCCGCCTTCCTGCTGCTCACCGCGCCGGGCGTCCCGTTCGTGTACTACGGCGAGGAGATCGGCATGCGCGGCCGAAAGCCGGACGAGCGGATCCGGACGCCGATGCAGTGGTCGGCCGACGGGCCGTCCGGCGGCTTCTCGACGGCCGAGGCCTGGCAGGCGCTCCAGGACGACTGGGCGACGGTCAACGTCGCGGCCCAGGACAAGGACCCGGACAGCCTGCTGACCGCGTACCGGGACCTGATCCGGCTCCGGACGGCGAACGCGGCCCTGCGCGAGGGCGCGACCACCGTCCTCGACGGCGGCGCGGAACCCGTGATCGGCTGGCTGCGCACGACGGCCGACCAGGTGCTGCTGATCGTGGTCAACGTGGGTGACGAGCCCGTGGCGGACTACGGGCTCTCGCTGGCCGAGGGCCCGCTGTGCGGCGGCGCCACGGCGCGACTGCTGGGGACGATCGGCGGCGATCCGGCCTCACCAGTGGCGGCTCCCGAGGTGACGACCGGGGGCGGGCTGGACGGGTACGTGCCGGTCGGCACGCTCGCGCCGCGGAGCGGCTACGTCATCGCGCTCGAGGCGGCGCCGTGAGCCGGCTCGGCACCGCGGGGCCGCCCGTCGGCGCCTACGAGGAGCGCCCGCGCCGTCCGCCCCGGCCGCCGCTGGTGGAGATCGCGGCCGCGATCCTGATCGTGAACGGCGGGCTGAGCGCGATCACGTCGCTCGACGTCGTGGCTCGGCTGGCGGACCAGGGGACCGCGTCGGCACCGATCGCGCTGCTCTCGCTCGCCATCGGGATCGGCAGCCTGGTGCTGGGCATCCTCGTGCGCTACGGCGCGGCGTGGATCGTGGCCGTGAACGTCGCCGCCGTGGCCGGGTTCCTCGAGATCAGCTCCTGGACGGCGCTCGGGCTGCTGTTCGGCATCCTGGACGTCGTGGTCGTACTGGCGCTGTTCCGCGAGCGCCCGTGGTTCACCTGGTCGCCCGACGCCGTTGGCGAGCGCCCGGAGAACGACGAGGACTGACCGCGGCGCCCGCCGCGAAGACGCCGCAGACAGGCGAGGGCGCCGCCGGACGGGCCGGCGGCGCGCAACCGCCGGGGATCAGCCCTTGACGCCGCCCACCGCGAGGCCGCCGACCAGGTAGCGCTGGAACACGAAGAACACCACTGACACCGGCAGTGCGAACAGGATCGCGAACGCCGCGAACTCCGCCCACGGCGTGTTGCGTGCGAACT
>CAYJOH010000212.1:0-5014 GCA_964371685.1 uncultured Anaerolineaceae bacterium | reverse complement strand
CTGCTGCTCCATGTGCTCCGGCTACCCCTGCTCCTGCTTCGCTGCCTGGTTGATGGTGTGGACGATTCGCTGGATGGTGGTGATGGTCGCAAGGACGGCGATCAGGCCGAGCGAGGCGGCGAGCCACGGGTTGCCGCCTCCGGATTCGCTTCCGACGCAGAGCAACGCCCCGCAGTCGAGAACCCAGACTCCGCCTGCCGCAGCAGCGGCGATCAGGCCGACGGTGAGGATCGCGATCCGGACCTCGCGCGGCGCGAGGCCCACGTCGGCCCTGCCGGTGCCCGGGGTGCTGCCCAGGCTCTCGGCCTTGGCCCGGGCGTAGCTGACCATGAACGCCGACGCCATCGCGGCCGCGGCCAGGAACGCGCCGAGCGCGAAGCCCGCCGCGAGGCAGCCGACGGCGATCCCGACGTACACGACGCCCTCGCCCCACCGGTCGAACACCGAGTCCATGAAGGCACCGAGGCTCGAGACGCGGTTGGTCGCGCGGGCCAGCGCGCCGTCGAACAGGTCGAACACGCCGCCGAAGACCACGAGCACGCCGGCCAGGAGCCACGCCTGCGCGGCCGCCGCGGCCGCCGCGACGCAGGCGATGCCGAAGCCGATGAGCGTGAGGGCGTTCGGCGTCAGGCCCAGCCGCCCGAGTGCCACCGCGATCGGCGTCATCAGGCCGCGGACCCGCGCCCGGGTTTCCGGGGAGACGAACGAGCCGGTCACGAGGCGGCCCGCCGCGCGGGCCCGGTGCCCGCGGCCGCGCCGAAGCCGAGCACCTCCGCCTGGCGGTCGGCGAACCGGGCGAACGCCTCGGGCTCGATCGTGTGGACCGTCTCGCGGCCGTTGCGACGCGCCGTCACGAGCCCCACCTCGCGGAGCTTGCCCAGGTGCCACGACACGAGCGGCTGGGACAGGCCGACGTGCTCGATGAGCTCCGTCACCGTCGCCGGGCCGTCCGCGAGCCGGCGCACGATGCGAAGGCGGTTCACGTCCGCGAGAGTCTTGTGGAACAGCCGCAGCTCGCGCAGGTCATCCGGCTGGTCCAGCGCGGACGCGATCGTGCTTCGGATGCGGGCGGGTGACGGGGACACGGGCGGTTGACGACCCCTGTGGTCCGGGGAGCCGGCGCCGTCGGATCAACGGCGGTTTATATCAACGGCCGTTGATGCTATTGAGGAGGGCGTGCCGTGTCAAGCCCGGCGCTCACCGGCACCCGATATGTCCCGTCCGGCACTCGACGGGGCGGGGGTGGCCGTCGCAGCGTGGCGGGCATGGTGCGACGTGGATGGCCGTGGCTCGCGCTGCCGATCGTCGTGGCCGCGGGACTCGCGGTCGGGTTGCTCCTCCTGCGACCGGACGCGGCGCAGGGTCCGGGTCCGGCCGGGCAGGCGGCGGCGACCATCCTGTTCACGATGCCCGCGGGGCCCGGCGGCCTCACCGTTCGGCCCGGAGGCAACGAGATGCCGGCGGAGGGGCCGTCGGCGATCGACGTTGGCCCGGACGGCACGATCTGGATCGCGGATGCGGCACCGCGGATCGTCGGCGTCGCGCGGGACGGCTCGGTGCTGACCGTGCTGGACCTGGAAGGCCGGGTCGCCGGCGTCGCCGACCTCGACGTCGGCGACCGTGAGATCGTGGCCCTGGACGTCTCCACGTCGCGGGTGCTCCTCGTGGACCCGGTGACGGGTGACGTCCACCGGGTGGCCACGCTCCCGGAGGCGGCGGGCATGGGCGGCGGGCTGTCGGGCGTCGCGTTCGGCCCGGCCAGCGAGGTCCTCGTCGAGCTGCACGGAGGCACCGGGATCGTCCGGGTCGTCGGCTTCGGCGACCCGGCCCTGGTCGAGGCGTTGGAGGCCCGCCCGACCGCGTTCGGGCCGCTGGCCATCCGGTACCCGATCGACCGCGCCACGCCGGTCCGCGTCAGCTTGGCCGGGCACGTGATCGAGGTGGACGTGCCCGAGCCCGGCGGCGTGTCGCTGCTGGGGGTGAGCGAGTGGGGGATCGACCTCATCGTGTCCGAGGCGGGCCAGGCGCCGGACGGGACGATCGTCGTGACCGACACGATCCGGCGCTACGCGCCCGACGGCCGGTTGACGGGCATTGCCGCGATGCCCGAGGCCGACATCTGGGTGGCCAGCCCGGCCGCCCTCGATCTCGATGGCGCGGTCCTGGTGCTCGTCGTGCACGAGCACGCGGTGAGCGTCGTTCGCGTCCCGTTGCTGGCGCCCGGTCTCGGGTCGTCGCGCGCCGCGACCGGGTGAGCGATGTGCAGGGTGGCGACCCGGGGCGCCTGACCCGACGTCGAGCCCGCCGGGCGTCCTCCGAGGCTCGCATGACGGCCTCGCGGCCTGGTCGGAGGCTCGCTCTCCGGCCCAGCTGCCTGCCCAGCAGGCGTCCCGATGGAGATCCGATCCTGGTGCCTGCCCAGCAGGCAGGAACCCGAACGTCGGGCTCGCGTTTCGTGGTTCTGCCTGCCGGACAGGCGGGATCGAGCCCAGAGTCATCCGTAGGCCTGCTGGTCAGGCAGGACCCGGATTGGCGGACAGGCGAGATCCGGACACCGACGCCCTACACTCGCCGCGTGGACCGGCTCTCGCGACGCGACGCGCTCGTGCTCCTCGCCGTGCTCGGGACCGGCGTGTTCCTCGCCGGCCTCGAGCTGATGATCACGGCGGTGGCGCTGCCCGCCATCGTCACCGGCCTCGCCGACTGGACGCGCCTCCGTGAAGCGTCGTGGGTCATCAACGGCTACCTGCTGCTGTACGTGGTCACGATGCCCCTGGCGGGCCGCCTGGCCGACCTGTGGGGCAACCGGCGGCTGTTCCTCGCGGCGCTCGTGCTGTTCACCGTCGGGTCCGCGCTGGCGGGCCGGGCGCAGTCGCTGGAGGAGCTGGTGGCGGCGCGCCTCGTCCAGGCCGCCGGCGGCGGGGCGCTGGTGCCCGTCGCCACGTCGGCGGCGTCGCACCTGTTCACGGGTCTCGACCGCCCGCGGGCGCTGGGCGTCGTGGGCGCGCTGACGTTCCTGGGCATGGCGGCCGGGCCGTTCCTGGGCGCGGCGATCCTCGACGCGTTCCACCCGGACGCCGCGCTGTCGCGGCTGGGGTATGGGTCCGGCCCCGTCTACGAGGCCTTCGCGCCGGCCTGGCGCTGGGTGTTCTACGTCAACGTGCCGGTCGGCATCGCCGCGCTGGCGATCGCCTGGGCGGCCAGCAGTGGCTGGGACACGCCGCGCCGCACCGGGCGCGTTGACCTGGCGGGGGCGCTCCTGTTCTCCGCGTTCCTGGTCGGGGCGCTGGGCGCGCTCACCCTGCTGGGCAGCCGCGCCGAGGGCGGCGAGGGCGAGGTGTTCGACCCCGTCACGGTGTCGCTGGTCCTGGCCGGCCTGGCCGCCGTCGCGGGGCCCGTGGCGCTGGTGCGCGGCCTCCGCGTGCCGGACCCGTTCCTCGATCCGCGGCTGTTCCGCCACGCCCCGTTCGCGGCGGCCGCCCTGGTGTCCGCCCTGACGGGCTACGGGTTCGCGACCGCGATCGTGGGCGGGGCCGTGTTCGTGGACCGCGTCCTGTACGGCGGGCCGGACGAGCAGCGTCTCGCGCTCGGCGCGCTGGGGGCGGCCACCGCGGCGGGGGCGCTCCTCTCGGGGTTCGCGGTCCGCGTGCTGTCGCTGCGGCTGGTGACGCTGGCCGGGCTGGCGGCCTCGATCGCCGGGCTCGTCCTCATGGCCGCCTGGACCGCCGACACGACGATCGAGGCCGCGGCCGGCGCGCTCGCCCTGTTCGGGGCCGGCTTCGGGCTCACCGTCACGCCGCGCTCCACGGCGGCGGTCGAGGCCGTCGCACGGGAGGCCTACGGCATCGCGTCGTCGACCGTGACGGTCGCCCGGATGGTGGGCATGGCGGTCGGCCTCGCGATCCTCACGGCCTACGGCTCGACCACCATCGACCGGCTGTACGACCAGGTGTACGCCACCTCCGACGCCTACCTGCAGTTCATCCCGGAGTCGCTCCGCGACCGACCGCTGGAGGACGGCCTGGTCGTCGAGGCGCTCGAGGGGTGGGCGGCGTCCGAGGCGGCGCGGATCATGGTCGGCATCTTCCTCGTCGCGGCGATCGTGACGGCGGTCGCGATCCCTCCGTCGCTCGTCCTGGATCGCCGCAGGCGGCGTATGCTCCCCGGCGGCGAGACGGATTCACCCCGCAGCGGAGAGCCGGATCCCGATGGACCCCGACGGCACCCCGAGCCCGGAGCGGCCGGCGGCTGAGCGAGCCCGAGCCACGGCAGCCGCAGCGCCCCCGGCCGAGGCGGCCGACCCGTGGCCCCGCGTCCGGGCGCTCGCGTGGTCGGAGGGCGACGTCCGGCGGCTGGACGGTCGCGAGGCGCTCGAGCCCGCCCTGGCCGATCCCCAGACCCGCGTCTGGGTGGACGTCACGGCCCCGGAGCACGCCGAGATCGCGGAGCTTGCCGGCCTCGTCCGGTTGCACCCGCTCATCACCGAGGACATCGCGGAGCGCAACCAGCGCGCGAAGTACGAGGAGATCGAGGGCGCGATCCACATCGTCATCTTCGCGATCGCCTACGGCGGCGAGCTCACCGAGACCGAGGTGGACATCGTCCTGGATCGGGACCTGCTGCTGACGGTCCACGACCCGGGCTGGGATCCGTTCACGCTGCCACAGCTGCACGGGGACGGCGGCCACCTGCTCAAGCGGGGCGTGGACTTCCTGCTGTACGCGATCACCGACGGCATCGTGGACGGGTACTTCCCGGTGCTCGACGCGATCGGGGACGAGCTCGACAAGCTCCAGGACGACGTGATCCGCAAGCCCACGACCTGGACCCTGGAGCGGCTGTTCACGCTCAAGCGCGAGCTGGTCGCGCTGCGCCGGGCGATCACCCCGGCGCGCGAGATCTTCAACCAGCTGACGAACCGGGATCTCGACCTCATCTCGCCCGAGCACGTCCTCTACTTCCGCGACGTGTACGACCACCTGATCCGGGTCACGGACGAGCTGGACAACGACCG
>CAYJOH010000211.1:0-5020 GCA_964371685.1 uncultured Anaerolineaceae bacterium | reverse complement strand
CCGTGGAGCGGATCCGCCTCAGCTCCATCGAGCCCCAGCACGTGGACGACGAGCTGCTCGAGGCCTGGGTCGATGGCGCGCCGCGCACGCTGCCCCACCTCCACCTGCCGCTCCAGTCCGGCGACGACGGCGTGCTCCGCCGGATGGGCCGCCGGTACGCGGCCGCGGACTACGCGCGCGTCGTGGCACGGGCGCGGGCAGCGACCCCCGGCGTCGCGGTCCACGCGGACGTGATCGCGGGCTTCCCGACCGAGGACGAGGACGCGTTCGCGCGGACGATGGCATTCGTCCGCGAGCAGCGGCTGGCCGGGCTGCACGTGTTCCGGTACTCGGCCCGGCCGGGCACGCCGGCGACCCGCATGGCGGGCCAGGTGGACGAGCGGACGAAGAAGGCGCGCGCGGCTGAGCTGCTGGCGGTGAGCGCGGACGCGCGCGCGGCGTGGGCTCGGGCGGGGCTCGGGACCGTGACCCGGGTGCTGGTCGAGAGCCGGCTCGCGGACGGTCGCTGGGTGGGCCACGCCGAGGACCACGTGCTCGTCGCGGTGACGCCGCGGGCGGGCGACCAGGAGGTGCTGGAGAATGCGATCCTGACCGTGCGCCGGGTGGCGATCGATGGCGAGTCGGCCGACCGCGTCACCGGGGAGGTCCTGGCCGTCGACCCGGCGCCGCGCTCGCTGCGCGTGCCGCTGCCCGTGCTCGCCGGCTCGCCGGCACCGATCGGAGGCGCCCATGTCGGCTGACTGCCTGTTCTGCCGGATCATCGCCGGCGAGATCCCGGCCACGAAGGTCCACGAAGACGACCAGGTCGTGGTCATCCGCGACATCGGGCCGAAGGCGCCCACCCACGTCCTCTTGCTATCGAGGGCGCACATCGCCTCGGCCGCGGACCTCACGGCCGCCGACGGCCCGATGCTCGGGCGGCTGTTCGAGGTGGCCGCGGAGGTCGCGCGCGCCGAGGGCCTCGATGGGGGCTGGCGGCTGGTGTCCAACGTCGGGCCGGACGCCGGCCAGTCCGTGCCCCACCTCCACGTCCACCTCCTGGGCGGGCGCGAGATGGGCTGGCCGCCCGGATGACGGACGCGCCCGACCTCGGGACTGGGTCCGACGTCGAGCCCGGCGACGGTCGCGGCCGCGGCCGCGGCGGACCCCCGATCTGGTTCGCGTTATTCGGCGCCGGGGGGCTGGTCGCGGGGGTGCTGCTGATCGCGGCCCAGGTGCTGGGCCTCGGCAGCGGCGGCGCCGCCGCGCCGGCGACGCTCGCACCGGCCGGCGAAGCGGCCGCGAACACGCGCGACGTGGTCCTCGCGACGCTCCAGGGCACCGCGTTCCAGGTCCAGGACCCGCAGACCGCCTACCGTCCCGGCGAGAGCCCGGCCCTGGTCGCCGTGCCGCGCGTCGTGCTCCAGGCGGTGCTGCCGGCCGATCCGGGCGCCGGCTATGTCGTGATCTACGAGCTGCCGACCAACGGCGAGGCGGACTCGGTCGGGCGCAACTTCGCCGCCTACCTCGCGTTGGGCACGGGCGCCATCCAGTACCCGCGCGACGCGCAGTTCGTGCTCCGGCGCGTGGGCCGGACGCTCGTGTTCTTCCCGTGGTCGCCGTCGGTCTCGCCGGACCCCGAGGTGGCGCGCCTCGCGGCCACGCTGGGCACGATCGGGGAGCCGGTCGCCGCCCCCTGAGCCGGTCGCCGGCGCCCTGAGCCTCAGCCCCGCGCGTCGCCCACCGGCAGCGGCGTGTCCACCGCCGCCCAGCTGCGGACGAGGTCGCGCTTGACCTTGAACGTGAGGGTGCGCGGGAAGTCCGCATCGGGCCACAGTCGCCAGCCGGCGATCCGCTGGTTGGGGCCCAGCGTCTGGTTGGCGGCCTTCACCGCGGCCTCGATCTCGCGCCGCAGGTCCTCGGGCGGGACCACGTCGATCGCCGCGATCGCCTTCGGGTCGCCCGGCACGGCATGCGTGCGTGGGGACAGCACCACGGCCTCGATGCGCCCGGGCTGCGTCTCGATCGCCACCGAGTCGCGAATCCCGGCCACCCGCAGCGCGTTCTCGATGTCCTCCGGGAACACGTTGAAGCCGTTGGGCAGGACGATGATGTCCTTCTTGCGGCCGTGCAGGTGGAGCCGGCCCTTCTCGTCCAGCTGGCCGAGGTCGCCGGACCGGTACCAGCCGTCTTCGGTCATCGCGGCGGCCGTCGCCTCGGGGTCCTCCCAGTAGCCCTTGAACAGCGTGGGGCCGCGGAACTGGATCTCCCCGTCGTCGGCGATCCGCATCTCGACGGGCTTTGGCGGCCAGCCCACGCAGCCGAGCGGATGATCGTCCATCGTCGTGCACGACCCGGCCGCCGTCTCGGTGGCGCCGTACCCCTGGAGGACGATGACGCCGAGGTCCTCCCAGGCCTGCTGCAGCGCCGGCGGCAGGAACGCCCCCGCCGTCGCGAACAGCCGTAGCCCGCCGCCGAACTGCTCGTGGACGCTGCGGAACAGCCAGCGTCGAGCCCCCATCGGCAACAGCCGCGCGATCCGCCGCAGCCGGTTGAACGCCGCGGTCCGCCCCTGCTTGTCGACCTCGCGCTCGATCGCGCTCCAGAACACGTCCACGATCTGTGGCACGAGGAGCATCGTCGTGACCCGGTGCTCGCGGATGGCGTCGAAGATGACCCGCGGGTTCCGGCTGCGGACATACAGGATGTCGGCGCCGACACCGAGCGCGTAGTAGAGGGTCACCGCCTGCTCGAGCAGGTGGGAGAGCGGCAGGATCGAGACCATCCGGTGCTCCATCGGGTTGATGATCCCGTGGAACGACTGGGCGCCGGCGAGGACGTTGCCGTGGGTGAGCGTCACGCCCTTGGGGTTGCCGGTGGTGCCCGAGGTGAACACGAGCTCGAAGACCTCGTCCGGCGAGGGACGCTCCCAGGCGTCGAGCCGGGCCTCCCAGTCCGCCGGGAACGTGTCGTCCGGGTCTGCGGTCAGGTCCTCGACGATCGTCGTGGGAAAGCGGTCGAGGCGCACCTCGCGCGGATCGGGTGCATCGCGGCCGCTGCCGAGGATCAGCCGGACCGCGCCCGATCGCTCGATGATCCGGCTCACGGCGTCGGCGGCCATGCGGGCATCGAGCGGGACGAAGATCAGGCGCGCGTACATCGCGCCGAAATAGGCGGCGGGCAGCGCCGGCGTGGAGGGCGACCAGGTCAGGATCCGGTCGCCCGGGTTGAGTCCCATGGCGCGCAGGCGCCACGCGGCGATCCGGCTGCGGTGGAGCAGCTCGCCGTAGGACCAGTGCCACGTCGTGCCGTCGTCGCGGCGGAGCCCCAGCGCCGGCCGGTCCGCGTACCGCTGCGCGCAGGACTCGAGGAGCTCGGTGAGCGTCTCCATGGTCGGCTGATCCTAGTCGCTGCAGGCGGGCGATGTACGGGCCGGGCGCCCCCCACGTGCCCGGCCCGTCACATCGATGACGCCCGGTCGGCGCGACCGTTGCACACCCGCTCAGCTCCGGACCCGCGCTCCTGGCTCCAGCCTGATCCGCAGCTGGACGATGCCGCCGGGCGGCACCACGACATGCCCCCGACCGACCTCCTCCCAGCCGTCGTCGGGGACCGGTGTCATGACGAGGATCGTCCAACCGCCGGGCGAGCAGGGGAGCTCGAACCGGCCGGTGCCCACGCCGTAGCCCATGTCGCCGACCCCGCACTCGCCGGGTCCATCCGCTTCCCACTGGAGCATGAGCTCGTTGCGCCCGGGCACGGGCTTGCCGCCCGCCATGACCACGGTCCCCTCGATCGTCCCGCGGGGGAGGAGGAACACCCCCGAGCCGTCCGAGTCGACCCGCAGGATGTCCGGGCCCACGCCGTAGTGCAGCAGGATCTGGGCGCCGATCGCCGGATTGGCGCTCGAGACCTGGAGCGAGACGAGGTTGTCGATGATCTCGGTGCCCGCGCCGAGGGGCAGCGCGCCCGCGCCCTTCATCCAGTCCCAGTCGGAGCCGATCCGGTCGACGAGATCGTTGAGCTCCTGCTCGGTGTGGCGGACCTGGCGGACCTCGAGCGGGGCCCAGCCGCCGAGGCGCTCGAGGACCCGGACCCGGTGCATCTCGGGCGTGGCCGTCCACAGGGCGACCACGACGTGCCGTGGCTGGTCGATGTACACGCCGCCGTACGCCTCGGGAACGGTCTGGGCGTAGGCCTTGACGGCGGCGGCCACGGTGCCGAAGTCGACCTGGCGCCTGGTGAACTCGGCGTCTTCCTCGGGGAGCATCGGGAAGTCGAGCGTGAACGTGGTCGCCCGCGGATCGGCAGCGACCTGCTCGACCCACGCCCGGTCCGACCGGAGCCCGAAGACCTCGCGCTGGTGGATCGCGTACGCGATCTCGGAGGGGACGGGTTCCGGGGCTTCGGTCGGGGACGACGGCGACGCCGCCGGCGCGGGGCTGCATGCGGCGACCACGGCGATCAGAATCGCGGCTGCCACGAGCATGGTCCGCTGCCGACGCGCTGTCGCGAGCATCACGCCTCCATCATCGCGCGCGTGCTCTCGTGACGCGCGTGGCGAGCGGCAGGTGACGCCCGAGGCGCGCCCGGGTCGGTCGGCCGGCGCGACCGTTGCCGGGCCGGTCGTCGGGTCCGGCTGGAACGTCCGGTCGCCCAGCGACCCAACCAGCGCGCCGCGAGATGGATTCGTCGCCCGGCGCCGCGTTCATTGCACCGGACGTGCCGCGCGTGCATCAGACCCGGCGCCCGGCGGTCAGATCGTCGCACCGTGCGCCTGTTGGGTCGCCCGGCGACCGACCGGAGCGGCCCGGGACACGGGGCCGAACGGCGTTTGACCACGATCGGGTGCGCGCGTACACTCCGGCGGCCTGCCGGCAGGCTGGGCGTGCCTCGTGCACGCGTGCTCGCCGGGACGCCCCTGCGCCGTCGGGCATCGCGCGCGGGAGCGGGTGCGAGACTCCTGCCCGAGGAGGTGAACCGGGATTGGCCGAAGTCCGAGTGGGTGAGAACGAGACGTTCGAGAGCGCCCTCCGCCGCT
>CAYJOH010000210.1:0-5055 GCA_964371685.1 uncultured Anaerolineaceae bacterium | reverse complement strand
CGCTCGAGCAGGCGGCTATGGAGGTAGAACACGTCGCCGGGGTACGCCTCGCGACCGGGGGGCCGTCGGAGGAGCAAAGCCATCTCGCGATAGGCCCAGGCGTGCTTGGAGAGGTCGTCGTAGACGCACAGCGCGTCGTTGACCAGGCGGCCGTTGAGCTCGACGCCCGCCTCCATGATCTCCTCGCCCATCGCCACGCCGGCGTAGGGGGCGAGGTACTGGAGCGGGGCCGGGTCCTCGGCGCCGGCGACGACGACGATGGTGTGCTCCATGGCGCCGTACTTCTCGAGCGTGGCCACGGTCTGGCGGACGGTCGAGAGCTTCTGGCCGATGGCGACGTAGATGCACACGAGGTCGCCGCCGCGCTGGTTGATGATCGTGTCGATGGCGATCGCGGTCTTGCCCGTCTGGCGGTCGCCGATGATCAGCTCGCGCTGGCCGCGGCCGATCGGGATCAGGGCGTCGACGGCCTTGATGCCGGTCTGGACAGGCGTGTCCACCCCCTTGCGGGTGATCACGCCGGGGGCGATGCGCTCGACCGGACGGGTCTTGGTGCGCGGGATGTCGCCCTTGCCATCGAGCGGGTTGCCGAGCGGGTCCACGACCCGGCCCAGCAGTGCCGCGCCGACCGGGACCTCGACGACGCGGCCCGTGGTCCGGACCGTGTCGCCCTCCTTGATCGCGCTGGGATCGCCCAGGATGACCGCGCCGACCGTCTCCTCCTCGAGGTTGAGGGCCATGCCCATCACCCCGCCGGGGAACTCGAGCAGCTCGGACGCGAGCGCCGCGTCCAGGCCGTAGATCTGCGCGATGCCGTCGCCGACCTCGACGACGGTTCCCACGCTGCGGGTCTCCGTCGTCGCGTCGAACGACTCGATCTGGCTCTTGATGATGCTGATGATCTCGTCTGACCGGATGGCCATGGCGTCTCCGTTCGGTCGGGGCTAGCGGATGCGGGCGCCAGCGTGCAGCTGGTCGCGCAGCCGCTCGAGGCGGCCGCGGATCGAGGCGTCGAGGAGCCGGTCGCGGACCTGGATCGTGATCCCGCCCAGGAGATCCGGATCGACCTCCGTGCGGAGCTCCACGGCCGCCCCGGCCATCGCCTCGACCCGGCTCCGGATCGCGGCGGTCTCGTCTGCGGTGAGCGGCACGGCGCTGGTGACCGTGGCCATGACCACACCGCGGTGGGCATGGAGCTGTCGGGCGAACTCATCGGCGACGCGGGGGAGGATGGCCACCCGGCCGCGACCCACCAGGAGGTTGACGAGCCGCAGGGCACCCGGCCTGACGCGGCGCTCGAGCAGCTTGGAGACCACGCCCTGGCGCTGCGCGAGCGGCACCGCCGGGCTGGCGACGACCGGGGCGACCTCGGGCCGGCCCAGGATGTCCGCCGCGAGGGCGAGGTCGTCCCGCCAGCCATCGAGCTCGCCATCCCGGAGGGCCACCTGGAAGGCGGCCTCCGCGTAGCGCCGGGCTGCGACGACGGGGCGGGCCATCAGTTGTTCGATCCGCCGGCGGCGGAGGACTCGGCCAGGAAGTCCGCGACCAGCTTGCGCTGGCGGTCGCCGGTCATGGAATCGCCGACCACGCGGCCCGCGGCCGCGAGGGCGAGGTCGGTGACCTCCGCGCGGAGCTCCGCGATGGCACGCTGCTTCTCCGCGTCGATCTCGGCCACGGCGCGCTCGCGCATGCGGCCCAGCTCGTCACGGGTGGCGGCGATGTCCTGCTCCCGGGTCTCCGCCGCGACCTTCTGGGCGCGGTTGATGATCTCGTTCGCCTCGCGGCGGGCCTCCTGGAGGGCGGCCAGCCGCTCCTGCTCGGCCGATTCGCGGTCGCGACGGGCCTGCTCGGCGTCCTTGAGGCCCTGCTCGATGCGCTCGCGGCGGTCCTCGAGGGTCTTCGCGAGGCCCGAGAAGGCGAACTCCCTCACCAGCACGAAGAAGATGACGAACGTGCTCGCCGCAACGATCACCCAGAACAGGTTGATCTGGAACGGCTCCGATTCGGCCGCCGCCTCGCCGCCCTCCGCTGCGAGCAGGGCAACCTGCCGGACGCCCTCACGGACGAGGGCGATGGCGTCCACGGTCAGCCCTGGCCGCCGAGGACGAAGATCGCGAGCAGGCCGACGACGATCGCGAGCACGCCGAGGCCTTCGGCGAAGGCCGCGAGGATGATCGCGAGGCCGCGGATCTGGCCGGCGGCGTCCGGGTTGCGGCCGATCGCGCTGCTCGACATGCCGGCGAGGATGCCGATGCCGATGCCCGGGCCGAGGACGCCGAGAGCGGCGAGACCGGCGCCAATAGCTTCCATCGTGAGTCTTCCTCCGTTCGACCCGGGGGTTGGCCGGGTTCAGGTGCCTGGGTTGGTCAGTGCGCCCCGGCCGCGACGAGGTCGGGCTCCACCGGGGTGGCGTGGGGTTCGTGCGTCTCGTCGTGCTCGTCGCCGTGATGCTCGATGGCGGCGAGCGTGAACATGAGCGTCAGCGTGCTGAAGATCAGGGCCTGCACCAGGTTGAGCATCACTTCCAGCGCGTACAGGGCCACGGGGATGAAGGCGACGGTGAGGGCGGTCATCACGCCCAGGGCGACCTCGCCGCCGTAGATGTTGCCGAATAGACGCATCGACAGCGTGACGGGCTTGACGAACTCGAGCAGGAGCTCGACCAGGCCCACGAACAGGGCGATGAGCCCGGCCCCGATTCCCTTCCGGAACTCCCCCAGCGGGAAGAACTTGGACAGGTAGCCGCGGATGCCCAGCGCCCGGAATCCCTGGTACTCGAAGAACCCGAACGCGACGAGCGCGAGTCCGATCGTGATGTTGACGTCGCTGGTCGGCGCCCGCAGGAACGTCACCTTGCCGACCGGCGGGATGAGCCCGCTCCAGTTGGACAGCAGGATGAACAGGAAGAAGGCGGCGAACAGCGGGATGTAGGGCTTCGCGCCCGGACCGCCGAGGGACGTGCCGAATGCCTCGAGGGTCTCGTAGACCCACTCGGCGACGTTCTGCCGGCCGTGGGGGACCATGCGGCTGCCACGGGTGAGGAGCACCAGCGTGAGCAGGACGACGGCGGCCACGATCCACATCGTGAGGATCGTGGACGAGATGCTGACGTCGAAGATGATCAGGCCGGCCGGCGAGTGGTGCCCCACCGGGAAGACCACGTGGGGGGCGGGCAGCTCCAGGTTGCCGTTGATGAAGCACACCGGGTAGGCGCAGGCCGACGGGTCGGCGCCGGCCGCCGGCTTGGGGTCGAATGGCGGGAACAGCACGAACGCCACGACGTTGATGACGGCGATCGCCACGAGGACCGCGATGATGCGGTCGCGGCGCTTCATCGACCGGGTCCTTCGATCCGGGTGACCCTCGTCACGTTTCCTCCAAGCAGGAGCGCGGGCCGGGGTCCACGCTCGTGAGCCCGTTCCGTGGCCGGCTTACTCGAACCGCTTCAGGAACCGTGTGATGAGGCGGTAGATCCCGACCGCCCCGGTCCCGGCGCCGGCGAAGAAGCCGACGAGGACGAAGATCGGCAGGGTTCCGAGCTGCTGGTCCAGCCAGTAGCCCGCCGCCACTCCGGCGAGGGTCGTGACCAGGAGGACCAGCCCGATCTCGGAGAAGAGGGCGAGATACCCGAGGCCGTCGTTCATGGGCGACCGTTCACCGCGCGGGTGACTATACCAGAGGCCACGGGGGACCAGAAACGTGCCGATTCGGGTTGCACGGGGCGGTCCGCGGAGGCGCGACGAGGGCTATCCGGCCGCGATCGTGACGATCGCGTCGAGGTCAAACCGGCCGTTCCCGGAGGCGACGATCCTCACGGTGTGGGCCCCGAAGGGCATCGAGCGCTGGTACAGCACGCGCCGGTACAGCGTCCTGGACGCCCGCGTGCTCACCGCTTTCGGCGTGACGCGCACGCCGTCCACGTACACGTTGAAGCTGCCACGACCCGAGCCCTTGGTGCCGACGATCGCGAACGAGCGGCCCGTGTAGGTGAAGGTGGCCGACCTGCCGGCCGACTTCGTGAACCTGGAACTATGGCCGGACAGGTTGCTGGACGTGGCCCTCGACCAGCCAGAGGAGTACGTGATCGAGGCGCTGGCGTCCTGGTACCGGACGACCCGGAACCGCGGCCCGTTGCCGTACGCGACGCGGCCCTTGTTGTCCACCACGCGGGCGCGGAACTGGTAGTTGGTGGGCGACACGGACAGGCTGCGGGTGGACGACGGCGTCGTCGTGGACGAGATGACCGTCGTGAACGCACCGCCATTGGCGCTCTGGTACAGCCGGTAGTTGCGCAGGGTCGTGCCGCTCGTGAGCCCGCACCAGGCGAGCTTCACGGGCACCTTGGACCCGATCGTGCTGTTCGACACGAACAGCGGACGCGGCCCGTCCGCGACCGGGTAGGCGCTGGGGCCGGCGATCGTGACCAGCACGGTGGCCGTGTCGGTCTGGCCGCCGCCATCGGTGAGGGTGTACGTGAACGTGTCGGACCCGGTCGTGCAGCCGATCGGGTCGAAGGTGAGGCCCGTGCCGCCGCCGGTGATCGTGACGATGCCGCGGGAGCCCTCCCGGACCGCGGTGATCAGGTACGAATCGCCCGCCTCGTTGGGGCCGCCGCTGTCGTTGGCGCGCACGTCGATCGCCGTGGGGCCGGCGAGCCGCACGGTGGCGATGTCGTTGGCGGCGATCGGCGGGTCGTTCGCACCCTGGATCGTGATCGTGAACGTCTGGACCCCGCTCGCGTTCGCCCCCCCGTTGGCCGTGCCGCCGCTGTCGACGAGGCGGATGGAGATGGTGGCGGCGCCGGTGCGGTTGGTGGCCGGGTCGTAGGTGAGGGTGCCGGTCGCCGGGTCCACCGCGGGGGCGACGGCGAACAGGGTGGGGTTGTCGTTGCCCGTGATCTCGAAGGTGAGCCCCTGGGCGCTCTCGTCGGCGGGTCCGCGGCTGATCCCCGTCGCCCAACCGGGGACGGTCTGGAGCGCGGCGTCCTCGGGCGCCGCCTGGTCGGCGCCCGTGGTGAATGGCCGCGCGGGGTTGACCGCGGTGGCGGGGATATGG
>CAYJOH010000209.1:0-5070 GCA_964371685.1 uncultured Anaerolineaceae bacterium | reverse complement strand
GCCGCCGTCAGCTCTGCCGCGATCCGGGTCGCGAGGACCTTGCCCAGCTCCACGCCCCACTGGTCGAACGAGTCGATCCCCCAGATCACGCCCTGGACGAACACCTTGTGCTCGTACAGCGCGATCAGCGAGCCCAGCGAGCGGGGTGTCAGCCGGTCGAGGAGCAGCACCGACGTGGGCCGGTTGCCCTCGAACACGCGTGCCTCGACCTGGTGGGCCGGCACGCCGTCCGCGATCACCTGGTCGCGCGTCTTGCCGAATGCCAGCGCCTCGGCCTGCGCGAACAGGTTGGCCATCAGCAGGTCGTGGTGGTCGCCCAGCTCGGTCGTGGGGTTGACGAAGCCGATGAGGTCCGCCGGCACGATCCGCGTGCCCTGGTGGAGCAGCTGGTAGTACGCGTGCTGGCCGTTGGTGCCGGCCGTGCCCCACTCGATCGCCCCCGTGTCGCAGGTGACCCGCGTGCCGTCGATCCGCACGGACTTCCCGTTCGATTCCATGTCCAGCTGCTGGAGGTAGGCGGGGAAGCGGCTCAGCTCCTGGCTGTAGGGCAGGACGGCGTGAGTCTCGAAGCCGAAGAAGTTCCCGTACCACACGCCGAGCAGGCCGAGGAGCACGGGGAGGTTCTGGTCCGCGGGCGCCAGCAGGAAGTGCTCGTCCATCGCCCGGAAGCCGGCCAGCAGCTCGCGGAAGTCGTCGGGGCCGATGGCCAGCATCAGCGACAGCCCGATCGCGCTGTCCATCGAGTACCGGCCGCCCACCCAGTCCCAGAACCCGAACATGTTGGCCGGGTCGATGCCGAACTCGCGGACCTTGGCCTCGTTGGTGCTCACGGCCACGAAGTGCCGGGCCACCGCCGCCGGATCGCCGAGGCTGGCCAGCAGCCAGTCGCGCGCCGAGCGGGCGTTGGTCAGCGTCTCGAGCGTGGTGAACGTCTTGCTGCTGACGATGAACAGGGTGTCGGCGGGGTCGAGGTCGATGAGGGCCTCGCGGAGGTCGGTGCCGTCGATGTTGGACACGAACCGGAACCGCCGCGTCCGGTCCGAGTAGTGGCGCAGCGCCTCGGTCGCCATCGCAGGCCCCAAATCGGACCCGCCGATGCCGATGTTGACCACGTTGCGGATCGGCCGCCCGGTGTGGCCGGTCCACGCGTCGCTCCGGACCCGGAGCGCGAACGCGGCCATCCGGTCCAGGACCTCGTGCACGCCGGGGACGACGTCGCGCCCGTCCAGCTCCACGCGCATCCCCGCGGGCGCCCGCAGCGCCGTGTGCAGGACCGCGCGGTCCTCGGTGACGTTGATCCGCTCGCCGGCGAACATCGCGGCGCGCCGTTCCTCCACGCCTGCCGCGCGCGCGAGCGCGTGCAGGAGTGTCATCGTCTCGTCGGTGGCGCGGTGCTTCGAGTAGTCGAGGACGATGCCGGCGCCCTCCGCGGCCAGGCGCCCGGCGCGCGCGGGGTCGGCGGCGAACAGGTCGCGCAGGTGGGCGCCCCGGATCGCGGCGTGGTGGTCGCGCAGGGCGGCCCACTCGGGCGTCTGGTCGATGCGGACGGCCGGGTTGCGTGTCATGGCCACCGCAGCGTACCCCGGTCAGGCATCCGGGAGGAGCACCCACCCGGACGGGGTGAGCCCGTGCAGCCCCCCGAGCCCGATGTCGAACCAGGCCCCGTGGAGCGTGAGGTCCCCCCTCTCCTCGCGCGACCGGACCCACGGGAACGTTCGCAGGTTGGCGATCGACTGCTCGACCGACCGAAGCTCCAGCACGCGATGCCGACGGTTCGGGTCCACCCAGTCCTGGGGGTCGAAGTCGAGCTCCTCGGCGAGGTCGTGGAGGCCCGCCACCCAGGCGCCGAGCGAGTCGGCGGGGGTCAGCGGATCGGTGTCGTCGAGCGCCGCCGCGATCCCGCCGCAGCGCCCATGACCCAGGACGACGATCGAAGGCACGTCCAGCGCGAGCACGGCGTACTCAAGCGCCGCGGTCGTCGCCTGGCTCCCGACGCCCGGCTCGTACCCGGGCACCAGCCCGGCCACGTTGCGCACGACGAACACCTCGCCGGGTTCGGCGTCGAAGACCGTCTCCGGGGCGGCCCGCGAATCTGAGCACGCGATGATCATGTGGGTCGGTCGCTGGCCCGCGCGCTCCAGGCGCCGGTACCGCTCGTGCTCGGCCCGGAACCGGGTCCGCCGGAACCGGTGGAACCCGGCCAGCAGCTCGTGGGGGATGGCCGGATCGAAGGAGGGCACTCAGGCATCGTACGCGACCGGCCGCGGCCATCCCCGACACGCGTCCGGTCCCGGATACACTCCCGCGTCGTGAGCATCCCGCAAGACCGCCTGCGCAACTTCTCGATCATCGCGCACATCGATCACGGGAAGTCCACGCTCGCGGACCGGCTCCTCGAGCTGACCCACACGATCGAGGGCCGGCAGATGATGAGCCAGGTCCTCGACTCGATGGACCTCGAGCGCGAGAAGGGGATCACGATCAAGGCCCGGGCCGTCCGCCTCGAGTACACGGCAAACGACGGTCTCACGTACGGCCTCAACCTGATCGACACCCCCGGCCATGTCGACTTCAGCTACGAGGTCAGCCGCAGCCTCCAGGCGTGCGAGGGGGCGATCCTCGTCGTGGACGCCGCCCAGGGCATCGAGGCCCAGACGCTGGCCAACGTCCACCTCGCGCTCCGCGAGGGCCTCACGATCATCCCCGTGCTCAACAAGATCGACCTCCCGTCGGCGCAGCCCGAGGTCGTGATGGAGGAGCTGGAGAACGTCCTCGCGATCCCGCGCGAGGAGGTGATCCTGGCCTCGGCGAAGGAGGGGACCGGGGTGCCGGACATCCTCGAGGCGATCGTCGCCCGGATCCCCTCGCCCAAGGGCTCGCCCACCGCGCCGCTCCAGGCGCTCGTGTTCGACAGCCACTACGACCCGTACAAGGGCGTCGTGTGCTACGTCCGGCTCGCCGCGGGCACCCTCCACGTCCACGACACGATCCGGCTGATGGCCAGCGGCGCCGAGGCCGAGCTCCTGGAGCTCGGCTTCTTCCGGCCGCAGCTGGTCCCGGTCCGGCAGCTGGTCGCGGGCGAGGTGGGCTATGTCGCCACGGGGCTCAAGAACGTTCGTGAGGCTCAGGTCGGCGACACGGTCACGGCGGTCGCGAAACCGGCGGCGCAGCCACTCCCCGGCTACCAGGAGGCGAAGAGCCTCGTGTTCGCCGGGCTGTACCCGCTCTCGGGCCCCGACTACCCGCTGCTGCGCGACGCCCTCGAGAAGCTCCACCTCAACGACGCGAGCTTCACGTACGAGCCCGAGAGCTCGGTCGCCCTGGGGTTCGGGTTCCGGTGCGGGTTCCTGGGCCTGCTCCACATGGAGATCGTCCAGGAGCGACTGGAGCGCGAGTTCGACCTCGACCTGATCGCCAGCGCGCCGTCCGTGGAGTACCGCGTCACGCTCACGATGGGCCGCGGCGTCGTCACCGTGGACAACCCGGCCAGGTTCCCGGACGTGGGCGAGATCGAGATGATCGAGGAGCCCTGGGTGAAGCTGGGGATCGTGACGCCGGACCGGTACATCGGGACGCTGATGGAGCTGTCGACGAACCGCCGCGGCACGTTCCACAACCTCGAGTACCTGGACCCGCAGCGGGTCCACATGCACTTCGAGCTGCCGCTGGCGGAGCTGATCGTGGACTACTACGACCAGCTCAAGAGCCGGACCCAGGGCTATGCCTCGATGGACTACGAGGAGGCCGGCTACCGGGCCGCGAACCTGGTCAAGCTGGACATCATGGTGGCCGGCGAGCCGGTCGATGCGCTGAGCCTCATCGTCCACCGCGACCGCGCCCAGTCCACCGGTCGCCAGCTGGCCGAGAAGCTCAAGCAGCTGATCCCGCGCCAGATGTTCGAGGTCCCGGTGCAGGCGGCCATCGGCAGCCACGTGGTCGCCCGCGAGACCATCCGGGCGATGCGCAAGAACGTGCTGGCGAAGTGCTACGGTGGCGACATCACCCGCAAGCGCAAGCTGCTCGAGAAGCAGAAGGAAGGGAAGCAGCGGATGAAGCGCGTGGGATCGGTGGAGATCCCGCAGGAGGCATTCCTCGCGATCCTGCGCATGGACGAGGCGTGATGCGCCCCGTCGCGGTTCGCTGACGCCCGTTCCATGCCGGACTTCCCGGATCTCGCGGACCTCGGCGGCCTGCTGCCCACGCTGCCGGACATCCCGGACCAGATCCTGGTCCTGATGGCCCTCGGGCTGACCGGCCTGCTCGTCCTGCTGCGCCTGGACGCCGAGCGCTTCAGCGCCGCCGAGTACGACGACGCGGACCGCTGGGGCAACCCGCCCTCGCTGCGGCGCCGGCTCGCCTGGTACACCCTCGGCATCGGCGGGATCCTCGTCATCCTCGAGCTCCACCCGAACCCGGCGGGCGAGCTGTTCCTGGGCCTCGGCGACCGGCTGGGCGCGGTGATCCTGGGGCTGGCCTCGGGCGCCATCGGGACCGCCATCGCCCTCGGCATCGCCTACTACCGCTACCGGTACATCCGGCTGCCCTCGATCCTGGCCTACCCGGGGGCGGTGCTCAACGCGATCGCCACCGCGTTCGTGGACGAGGCGGTGTTCCGCGGCCTCGTGTTCGGCTTCCTGGTGGTTGCAGGCGTGGACCCCACGCTCGCGAACGTGACCCAGACGCTGGTCTACGGGCTCGCGACGCGCCTCGGGGCGCGCGGCCGGCCGTGGTACATGCTGGTGACGGTGCTGGCCATCGGCTTCGCCGGCGGCTGGCTGACCGGCGTCACGGGCGGCATCGGGGCGGCGTTCGTGGGCCACGCGATCACCCGGGTGGCGATCTTCCTCACCACCGGGCATGCCGGGCTGCCCAAGGCGAAGGGGACCGAGGTCGAGGAGATGGAGCACCGCCAGGCACCGCCCGACGGCTGGCGGGTGCTCGGGCCGCGCGAGCCGTCGCGGGACGCCTGACCACGGTCCCGCGCGCGCCGCTGCCCCCGGTCGCGCTGTACGTCCACGTGCCGTTCTGCGTCTCGCTGTGCCCGTACTGCGACTTCGTGGTGTTCGCGGG
>CAYJOH010000208.1:0-5074 GCA_964371685.1 uncultured Anaerolineaceae bacterium | reverse complement strand
AGCCGAACTGGAAGCGCACGAAGCCCCGGTCGAACATGTAGACCGCCATCGTGTTCGAGGCGTTGACCGGTCCGCCGCGGGTCGTGACCCAGACGAGGTCGAACAGCTGGAGCGATCCGATGATCGAGAGGAACACGGACACGCGGATCGTCGGGCCGAGCAGCGGCAGGGTGACGAAGCGGATCGCCTGGCGCCGCGTCGCGCCGTCGATCGCGGCGGCCTCGTCGAGCTCCCGGGGGATCCCCTGGAGGCCGGCCAGGAGCAGGATCATGTGAAAGCCGAAGTACTTCCAGGTGATCACGAAGAACATGGCGATCAGGACGGTGTCGGGGTCGGCCAGCCAGGGATGGTAGAGGTCGCCCAGGCCGATCGACTCCAGGAAGTGCTCGGCCATGCCGTTGGGCTGGAGGAGCAGGCTCCACACGATCGCGGTGATCACCTCGGCGATGACGTACGGGGCGAAGAACACCAGGCGCAGGATCGCGCGGCCGCGGAACCTCCGGTTGAGCATCAGCGCGAGGCCGAGCGCGAACGGGATCTGGACGACCAGCGACAGGATCACGATCAACGCGTTGTGACCGACCGCGCCCAGGAACACGGGATCGGCCAGCGCCCGCTCGAAGTTCGCCGTCCCCACGAAGTCGGTCAGCGGCTTCAACCCGTTCCAGTCGTACAGGCTGAACCGGGCGGCCTGGATCATCGGGAAGAACACGAACAGGGCGTACAGCGCGAGCGCCGGCAGCAGGAACAGGACGATGCCTGCCGACGAGCGCAGGCCGCGACGTGGCCGCATGCGGGTGCGGGCGGCGATGCCGGTGGTCGTGCTGGTCACGCTGCACCCCATGAGACCGAATGGGCCGGCGGCGGCCGGCCCATTCGGGAGGATCGGATCAGCGGATCGACTACTGGTTCGCGGCCGCCTGGGAGATGGCGTCCACCACCGATTGCGGCGTGCCGGTCCCAGCGTACAGGGTCGCCACGGCCTCGTTGATGGCGCCGCCGAGCTCCGGGGTCGTCGCCTGGTCGAGGTACAGCTGGACGAACTTCGCCTTGGCCCGACCCTCGAGGACGAGGGTCAGCATCGGGTCGGTCGTCGAGGCCTCGGAGCCGTTGGTGGTCGGGAGGATGCCCGTGCCGAGGGCGCCCCACCGGTTGGCGGCGTCGAGGCTCACCAGGTAGTGGAGGAAGTCGACCGTCTCCGGCGGCGCGTCCTTGCCCACGGCGAAGCCGTTGCCGCCGCCGAGGCCGTCGAACGCGTCGCCGGGGCTGCCGGCCACGCTCGGGAACGGGAACCAGCCGAGTCCCTCGCCCACCGGGCGGTTGCCGCCCGAGTTGGCATTGACGGTGCCCGGGAGCCACTGGCCCATCAGCTGGATGGCGCCGTTGTAGGTCGCCATCGCGGCCGCGCCGCTGCCGGCGCCGTCCCACGGGGCGGCCAGGAAGCCTTCCTGGAAGGGCTCCATGTCGATCAGCTGCTTGAAGTCCTCGCCGGCCTTGACGAAGCACGGATCGGACCAGTCGCCGCTGACGACGGCCTTGTCCATCCCGGCCTGCCCGCAGTTCCGGACCGCGAGGTACGCCCAGTAGAAGGCGCCGGTCCAGGTGTCCTTGCCGGCGAGGGCGATCGGGGTGATGCCCTTGTCCTTGAGGGTCTGGACGGCGGCCAGGAGCTCGTCCCACGTCGCGGGCAGCGTCGTGATGCCGGCATCCGTGAACGACTTGGTGTTGTACCAGAAGCCGACCAAACCGAGGTCGAACGGGACCCCGTAGTTCTTGCCGTCGACCTCGTACATGCTCAGGGCGCCCGCGTTGATCTCCGACGCCCAGGGCGCGATGTCCGCGCTGATGTCCTTGATGAAGCCGGCCTCGACCTGCTGGCGCAGGCCGCCGCCGCCCCACGTCTGGAACAGGTCGGGCACGTTGCCCTGCTGGAGCAGGGTGGTCAGCTTGGTCTTGAACGCCTCGTTCTCGAGGACCGTGAGGTTGATCGTCACGTTGGGATGCGCGGCCGTGTACTCGTCGGCCAGCGCCTGCCACAGGCTCTTGCCCGGGTCGTTGTTCTGGATGTGGTACCACTCGATCTCGACCGGGGCCGCCTCGGTGGGTGACGCGACCTCGGTGGGCGCGACGGAGGGTGCGGCCTCGGTGGGGCTCGCGGTGGCGGTGCCGCCGCCCGAGCAGGCGCCGGCCAGCAGCGCCACGGTGCCAAGGACTCCGATCCATCGCCAGCGGGTTGACACGGCTCGACCTCCTCCGACCGGCGGTCCGGTCCGGCATGTGGGACCGCGGCTCATCGTCCCGAGCGCGGCGCGTCCCTGTTGTGTCGAAACTTTCGATGTCTGAGGCGGTGCTTTCGGACTCCGGCGATCCTCGCACATCGCCGACGTCGGGTCAAGGTGGGAGTGGGCACCACCAGACGTGCGGCCGAAACTTTCGAACCTCGTCGCGTTCGGCTACACTGCGGCCCATGACGGCCGACGTGCTCCAGACCCCTGCCATCGCGAGGCCCGGTCGCGGCGCCACCATCGCCGAGATCGCGACCCGGGCCGGCGTGTCGGCGCCGACGGTATCCAAGGTCATCAACGGTCGCGCGGACGTGGCGCCCGAGACGCGCCGCCGGGTGGAGGCGGTGATCCGCGAGCTGGGATACGAGCGGGCAGGCCGGCCGACCCGTCACGCGCCGCTGCTGGAGGTGATCTTCCACGAGCTCGAGAGCGAGTGGGCGCTCGAGATCGTCCGGGGCGTGGAGCGGGTGGCCGGCCATCGCCACCTGGCCGTGGTGCTGGCCGAGACGCGGGGGCGCCGCACGCCGGGGCGCAGCTGGATCGAGGGCGTCCTCGCCCGGCGGCCGATGGGGGTCATCGCCGTGTTCTCGGACTTGAGCCACGCGACCCGGGAGCAGCTGCGGAGCCGGGGCATCCCGTTCGTGATCGTCGACCCGACCGGCGAGCCGCTCCACGACACGCCGTCTATCGGGGCCACCAACTGGAACGGGGGCCTGACGGCGACCCGGCACCTGCTGGGCCTGGGCCACCGGCGGATCGCGGTCATCGGCGGGCCGGCCGGGGTCCTGTGCAGCCGGGCGCGCCTCGACGGCTTCCGTGCCGCGATGGACGCGGCGGGGGTGCCCGTCGACCCGGAGCTCGTGAGCTGCGGCCGGTTCCAGGTGGAGGAGGGGATCGAGCGTGGGCGCGCGCTGCTGGCGCGGCCCGACCGCCCGACGGCGATCATCACCGGCAACGACCTCCAGGCGCTGGGGGTCTACCAGGCCGCGCGCGACGCGCGCCTCCACATCCCCGACGACCTCAGCGTGGTCGGCTTCGACGACCTGCCCGTCGCCCGCTGGGTCAGCCCGCCGCTCACGACGATCCGGCAGCCGCTGATCGAGATGGCCGAGACCGCCGCCGAGCTCGTCCTCGCGATCGGCCGCGGGGAGCCCACGCAGGCCCGCCTCGAGCTGGCGACCGAGCTCGTCGTCCGGGAGAGCACCGCGCCGCCGGCCGCCGCCCCCGCCTGACGCCGAGCCGCGTTCCGCCCGGCGGCTCCGTCCGCCGCTCCGCCAGTCATCGGCTGCCCGTCATCGCCCCGTCATCGGCCGCCCCGTCATCGGCGCGTCACGCGACCCGGGCACGCTCTGGCGACCACCGCACGGAGCCATCCATGACGTTCATCGGGGATCTCGGCAGCGCCATCCTGGGGACCGCGTACGCGCTTCGCGTCCCGCTCGCCATCGGCGCGATCGTGGCCGTCGTCGTCCTGGCCGTGGTCGCCCGGCGGCGCGGTTGGGCCGCCGTCGCTCGCCGCCACCCGCGCGCCTCGGCCGGACTGCTCGCGATCGCGCTCGTCGTCGGGGTGCCGGTCACCTGGTACCTCGTGTCGCCCGTGTTCCTCTCGACCGAGCTCCAGGAGCCGCCGGTCGCGGTCGCCGCGGACCCGTCGCCGGCGGCCACCGCGCAGCCGTCGTCGCCGCCCGCCGCCACACCGGTCCCGGCCGCGTCCGCGACGCCGGGCTCGACCGCGTCGCCGCCGCCCACGCCGGAGCCGTGGACGCCCGCGCCGCCCCGGCGTGGGGAGTTCGCCGGCACCGACGACTTCCACTTCGGTCGCGGCACCGCCACGCTGCGCGAGGTCGCGCCGGGCGAGTGGGTGGTGCGGTTCGACGACTTCGCCGTCCGCAACGGGCCTGACCTCTTCGTCTACCTGTCGCCCGATCCCGACGGCTACACGGATGGGGCCATCGAGGTCGCCCGCCTGCGGGCCGACCGGGGCAGCTACAACACGCCGGTCCCGCCCGGCACCGACGTCTCGGGCGTGCGCAGCGTGCTGATCTGGTGCAAGCAGTTCTCGCACCTGTTCGCGGTGGCCACCCTCGACGGCTGACGGGGGTCGGGCCTACCGGGTCCCCCGGCCGGGTAGACGAGGCGCGGCGATCGATCATCGAGGATCGGCGCGGCCGAGGGCCTCGCGACCCCGCCCTGCCGCCCTAGAATCGCGGGCACCACGCAGAGGAGCCCCGCAATGCAGTCGCACGCCGTCACGATGCTCGGCACCGGTCTCATCGGCGACTTCTACACGATGACCCTCCACGGCCAGCGCGGCCGCGACCGCGTCCGGGTGGCGTACTCGCGCAGCGAGGCGCGGGGCACGGCCTTCAGCGAGCGCTGGGGCATCCCGGAGTCCACCACGGACATGGAGGCCGCGATCCGGCACCCCGAGACCGACGTCGTCGTGGTCGCACTGCCGAACCACCTCCACGAGGCAGCGGTCAAGGCCGTGGCGGCCGCGGGCAAGGCGGTGCTGTGCACGAAGCCGCTGGGGCGCAACGCGGAGGAGGCGCGACGGATGCTCGAGGCCGTCGAGGCGGCCGGGGTGTTCGGCGGCTACCTCGAGGACCTGTGCTACACGCCCAAGACGCTCAAGGCGGTCAGGTCCGTCCAGGACGGGGCGCTGGGCGACGTGACCTGGGTTCGCTCCCGCGAGACACACCCGGGTCCGCACAGCGCGTGGTTCTGGGACGGGCGGCTGACGGGCGGCGGCGCGATCATCGACCTCGGCTGCCACTGCATCGAGATCA
>CAYJOH010000207.1:0-5074 GCA_964371685.1 uncultured Anaerolineaceae bacterium | reverse complement strand
CGGGCGCGAGCGCGAGCCGCGTCCCGTACCCCGCCGACAGCGAGAGCGGCGCCGACAGGACGAGCACGTACTGCGGCCACTTCGTCGGCCAGGCGATGAGGAAGGCGAAGGCGATGACCAGCCACAGGCCGAACACGCGGTGCCGCCGCCACATCGTCCGCAGGCCGACCGCCGCGAGGATCGCGATCGGCAGGTCGAGGGCCACGAGGAAGGTGCCCCGCTCGTGGAACGGCACCGAGCCCATCAGCCACACCAGCGGCTGCCACGCGGGCCAGCCCGTGTCCTGCACGGCCTCGCTGGTCGCGTAGCCGCCGTGGTAGGTGAGCGACGCGCCCAGCCGCCCGATCGGGTCCGGCCACAGGTAGGGGTTCGCCGCCAGGAACACGCCCGCGCCCAGCAGGGCCCAGGCGCCCACCGGCGCCAGCCAGCGCACGATCGCGACGGGTCGGCGCTGCTGGCCGGGCTCCGGGCGCGTGCGCCACAGCCAGTCGGCCATGATCGCCAGGCCCGCGACGCCGTACAGGTACTTGCCGGCGCAGGCGAGCCCGAACGCGACGGCGGCCGCCGCGATCCATGCCCATCGCCGGCGGCTGCCAGCCGGGACGTGGTTGGCGGCCACCCACGCCAGCACGGCGACGAGGGCGAACAGCGCCGGCACCGATTCGAGCATCACCTGGCTCGTGTACTTGATCGACCACGTGTGCACGGCCAGCCACAGGCCGCCGACCGGCGACAGCAGGCCCAGCGCGATGGCCGTCGCCGCCCCGACCACGGCCTGCACGGTCCGGGCGACGGTCAAATGCGGCTCGGGGAGGTCGCTCGCCGGCGGCGCCGTCGTCGGGCGGTCGGGGATCTCCTCGGCCGCCGGCAGCGGCCACAGCGCGAGCCCGGTGACGATCGTCGACAGCTGCGGATGCTCGGACCGGTAGCTCTCGCGCAGCAGCACGCCGGGGTCGCCGGCCTGGAGCCCGGTGGCGTAGACCTGCCCCGCGCGGAGGTAGTCGTCCTCGTCGTAGTCGATCGGCAGGACGTTGACCGCGAGCAGCCGCAGCCCCAGGGCGAGGATGCCCACGGTGAGGGCACCGGCGGCGACCAGCATGGCGTGCGCGAGGGCGGCCCTGCGATCCATCGCCGCCGAGTCTACGTGCTCGTCCGAGCGTGCCGCGGAGCCCGCCCGGCGGACGTGGGCGCGGCGTATCCTCGAGGCGATGGACCGCTGGCAGACGATCATCGAGCCGTTCCGGATCCACGCGGTGGAGCCCATCCGCCTGACCACCGAGGCGGAGCGCGAGCGGGCCCTCGAGGTCGCCGGCTGGAACCTGTTCAACCTCCACGCGGACGACGTCCTGATCGACTTCCTGACCGATTCGGGGACCGGCGCGATGAGCCGGGACCAGTGGGCCGCGATCCAGCACGGCGACGAGAGCTACGCCGGCAGCCCCAGCTGGTACGCGTTCCTGGAGTCCGTCCAGGCGCTGTTCCCGTTCCGCCACGTCATCCCCACCCACCAGGGCCGGGCCGCCGAGAAGATCCTGTTCAGCGCGATCGGCGGGCCGGGCAGGGTCATCCCCAACAACACGCACTTCGACACGACGCGGGCCAACGTCGAGTACACGGGCGCCGAGGCCCTCGACCTCGTGATCCCCGAGGGCCTCGAGCCGGCCACGATCCACCCGTTCAAGGGCAACATGGACGTGGCGGCGCTGGAGCGGCTGCTCGCCGAGCGCGGCGACGAGGTCCCGGTCGTGTTCGTCACCATCACCAACAACTCGGGCGGCGGCCAGCCGGTGAGCCTCGCCAACCTGCGCGCGGTCCGCGAGGTGTGCGACCGGCACGGGAAGCCGCTGTTCCTCGATGGCTGCCGGTTCGCCGAGAACGCCTGGTTCATCAAGGCCCGCGAGCCCGGCCAGGGGCATCGGCCGGTGGTGGACATCATCCGCGAGGTCGGGGCGCTCGCCGACGGGATGACGATGTCCGCCAAGAAGGACGGGCTGGCCAATATCGGCGGCTGGCTGGCGCTCAACGACGACGACCTCGCGGAGCGCTGCCGCAACCTGCTGATCCTGACCGAGGGCTTCGTCACCTACGGCGGCCTGGCGGGCCGCGACCTCGAGGCGATCGCCCAGGGCCTGCGCGAGGTCGTGGACGAGGACTACCTGCGCTACCGGATCCGCTCCACGGCCTACCTCGGCGACGCCCTGGACGCGGCAGGGATCCCGCTGGTCAAGCCGTTCGGCGGGCACGCGGTCTACCTCGACGCCCGCGCCCTGCTCCCCCACATCCCGCCGCTCGAGTACCCGGGGCAGGCGCTGGCGGTGGAGCTGTACCGCGCCGGCGGCATCCGCGGCTGCGAGATCGGGACCGTGATGTTCGGGCGCCACCCCGACGGGACCGAGACGCCGGCCGCGATGGACCTGGTCCGGCTCGCGATCCCGCGCCGGACGTATACCCAGAGCCACGTGGACTACGTGATCGAGGTCGCGCGCGACGTGGCCTCGCGGGCGGCGTCGCTGCGCGGCTTCCGGATCGTGAAGCAGCCGGCCCAGCTGCGCCACTTCACGGCGACGTTCGCGCCGCTGGCCTGATCGCGGCCCCGCCCACCGGGGAGCCTTGCGCGACCAGCTACCGTGTGGCGATGGGCAGCGTCCACGAACCGGCCCGGACCCCCGCTCGCGAGCCCCGGGCGGTCCGCGATCCCGCCCCGGTCACCCTCGGTCACGGGTTCGACGTCGCGCTCAACCCCCGGACACTGGGCACGCTCCTCGCCGGCGCCGACCGTGGCACCAGCGAGCGCCTGATCGGCGCGCTCCAGCGCCGCCACGGCAACGCGGCCGTCCAGCGCTTGGTCGCGGAGGCGGGGCTGCCCGTGCAGCGGTGGGCGGTGACGCTTGCCGCCGGCACGACGGACTGCGGCGTCGTCGTCAACTTCCTCAACGCCAACAGCCCGCACCGGGCGTCGAGCGGCTGGGCGAAGACCAACGTGCGCTTCAACTGGGGCGGCGACCCCGCCCACACCGAGGCGGACGGGGTGATCACGGCGACGGTCGCCAACCCCACCGTGACCAAGACCGTGAGCGTCGACATGCCGGTGTGGGCACCCACGGATCCCACGATGGCCAGCGCCTGGACCACGATGACGACGGCCCTCCGGGCGCACGAGGCGGAGCACGAGGGGATCGCCGCCACCTGGGAATCGACCCTCCGGACGAACCTGACGGCGCTGTCCGTGACCGTGCCCAACCGGACGCTGGCGGCCTTCAACGCCGCGGTCCAGGCGGAGTGGAACGGCTGGCTGGCGGAGCACCAGGCGGACCAGCTGGCGATCGACCCATTCACCGCGCTGCTCGACTGCTCGGGCGGCGAGGAGGAGTCCGGGGAGACCGGGGAGTCGGGCGAGGGCGGGGAGTCGGGCGAGCTTGCCGGGCTCGAGGGCGAGCCCGACCTCAGCGGCCCATAGGTTCCCGCCGGTGTCGCGGGATCAGCCGCCGCCGCGGTTCCCCCAGCGCCACTCGATCGGGCCCGTGTAGCAGTGGTCGAGGTACACGCACAGGCCGCGCGAGAGGTCCCACTGGCGCCCGGCGACGTACGGGCCCCGGTCGATGACCGGCACCGTGACCTGGCGGCCGTTGACCGGGTTGCGGAACGTGACCAGCGTGCCGCACGGCAGCGTCCGATGGGCGACGCCCATGATCGTCTTCGTGTACTTCTGGCCGCAGGCCGTGCCGCTGCCGATGAACCCCGGGCCGTACCAGCTGGTCTCGGGGTCGTAGCGCCAGTAGTTCTTGAGGTACTCGCCGATCCGCGGCGCCGGCTGGTCGATGTCCGGCCGTGACGGGGTCACCGCGACCCGGCCGGGCTCGACCAGCGCCGTATCGGGCCCGAGCCAGCCGGCCGAGCGCGACGCCGAGTCGATCGAGGGAATCGCCGTCGCCGGTGAACCGGCGGGCAGCGCAATCGACACGGCGCGCATCGACGCCGGATCGACTGACCGGGCGGAGCTCGGGGCACTCGAGCCCGCGGGTTCAGGTAGGGCGACCAGGGCGGACGCGGCCATGAGGGCCGCGATCGCGGCGATGAGCCTGGTGCGCACGAATCTGGATCGAGCCTACCGGAGCCTGTCAACTCCGGCACGGGCCATGCGACGCACTCGGCAGGGCCGGTGGATCCGCGGCCGCGCGTCACCGGATGCGGTACTGGATCATCCCCGTGTAGCAGTTGTCGAGGTATCGGCAGGTCGCGCGCGACAGGTCCCACATCCGGCCCGCCACGTACGGGCCGCGGTCGATCACCCGCACCGTGATCGTGCGGCCGTTCCTCGGGTTGCGGAAGGTCACCCTGGTGCCGCACGGCAGCGTCCTGTGGGCGACGCCGAGGATCGTCTTGCTGTAGGTCTGGCCGCAGGCCGTCCCGTTGCCGTAGAAGGCGGACCCGTACCACGAGTACTCGGCCCGACGCCAGGTGGGCTTGGCCTCGGCGCGGATCGGCGGTGGTGGCTGGTCGACGACGGGGCGAGCCGTCGCGACCGGCTCGGCACCGGGCTCGCCGATGGCAGCGGCGGCGTCGAGGCGGCCGGCGGATGCCGAGCCGGGATCGGGGTCCGGGATCGTCGTCACCGTGCCCAGCGGCCGATCGACGACCAGCGGCACGAACGCGCCGGGGTCGATCGTCCGGAGGTGGCCGGGCGCCTGCGTGGTGGCGGGTCCGGCCGAGGCGACCAGGGCGGTCGCGGCGATGAGCGCCGCGGCCGCGACGAGGGGCCTGGTACGCATGTGAGGCGTGCACGATAGGCTGGCCGGCATCACGGGCACGGCGCCGCGGAGGGTCCGGGGGTGACAGGAGCGTGACGATCTCCGGGTTCACGATCGCCGCTGACACGCATGACGCGGCTGACGCGGAGCGCGACCTCGCCGTCGACGTCCCGCTGGATCTCGCGCTGGTGCTCGGAATCCACCTCCGGGGCCGCGCCGACCCTGCGCTAAGGCTCGAGGGCCCCGGGCGCGCCTGGCGGGCCACGCGCACGGCCGACGGCCCGGCGACGCTGCTGCTGGAGCGCACCGCCGGCGGCGTCCGGGCT
>CAYJOH010000206.1:0-5108 GCA_964371685.1 uncultured Anaerolineaceae bacterium | reverse complement strand
CGAACCCGGAGGGTCCATGTCCCGCAGCGTCCTCATCGTCGACGACGAGCAGCACATCCGGCTGCTGATCGAGCAGGCCCTGGAGGAGCTCCTCGACGAGGGCGTCGAGCTGTACACCGCGTCCGATGGCGACGAGGCACTGGCCGCCATCGCGGCGCAGCGGCCCGACCTCGTGTTCCTGGACGTGATGATGCCCAAGCGGAACGGCCTCGAGGTGTGCCGCGCGGTCCGCGGGGACCTCGGCCTCGCGCACGCCCACATCGTGCTGCTCACGGCCAAGGGCCAGGCGCACGACCGCGACGAGGGCCTGGCGGCCGGCGCGGACCGCTACCTCACCAAGCCGTTCGACCCCGACGAGCTGCTCGCGATCGCCCACGAGGTCCTGGGCGGCGCATGAGCGAGCTGCGCCGCCTCATCGTCCGGCACCGCCACGTGGCCCCGATGGTGTCCGCGCTGCTCGCCGGCACGGACGCCGCGGTCACGATCCGGGACGCCGAGGGCGAGGTCGTCCTCGAGCGCGGCGGCCCGGCCGGCACCGGGCCCGGCGAGGCCGGCGGCTCCCGCCACGACGTCGCGGTGGACGGCGAGACGCTGGGCTGGGTCGAGGGCGGGCGGAGCGCGCGTGGCATCGCGGCCGTGCTCGCGTACGCGGCCGCGCGCGAGCGGGACAAGCGCTCGCTCGCCAACGAGGCGCTGGAGCGCTACCGCGAGCTGTCGCTGATCTACGACCTCGCCGCCACGATCGGCGGGCACGACGACCTCGAGGCGATCGTGGGAACCGCGGTCGCGGAGCTGTCGCGGCTGCCCAACGACGCGCGGGGGTTCCTGCTCCTTGCCGGCACCGACGGCGCGCTCCGGACGCCGGCAGGCGCGGAGTCGACGGGCGGGCCGGTGACCGCCGGGCGGCTGGGCGAGGGGATCGTGGGATCGATCGCGGCGGCCGGGATCGCGGAGCTGGTCGAGGACGCCGCCGGCGACGCCCGGGCGAGCGAGGCGGAGCGCCGAGCGGGGACGCTGGTCGCGGCCCCGCTGCGGGCGGGCGAACGGACGATCGGGGTCGTGGGCGCCACCGGGACCGGCGGCGTGTTCCGGGCCGCGGACCTCAAGGTCGTGACCGCGATCGCCGCGCTGGCGGGCCCGGCGATCGGCCGCGCCCTCGCCGCCGACGACGCGCCGGGGGACGGCACCTGAGCTTCCGTCCGGACCGCACGGACCCGCGCCCCCGCGGCGACCGCACCTCGGGCGGGGCCGGCGCCGCGGCGCTGGCCGAGGACCTGCGCCGGCGTCTGGGGGAGCTCGCCGGCATCAACGCGATCGGCATCGCCCTGGGCTCCACCCACGACCTCGACGAGCTGGTGGACCGCGGCCTCGCCGAGATCGTGGGCCGGCTGGGCTTCGGCCGGGGGCTGATGGCGTACGTGGACCCCGAGGCGAGGACGATCGGGGACTGCCGGGTCGCCGGCGGGCCACCGGGGCTCGGCGTGCTGGTCGCGGACCTGCGGGTGAGCCTGGACGACGAGGGTGCCGCCCTCGCGATGCTCGCCCGCGCCGATGGGCCGCTCCACTTCCGCGACGCCGCCGCGGACCCGCTGGACGCGAACCGCCGGTTGACGGCGGTGCTCGATTCGGACGGCTACGTGGGAACGCCGCTGGTGACCCAGGGGCGGGTCACGGGCGTGCTGGTCGTCGCGGACCGGCGCGACGGGCGGCCGCTCGAGGCCGCGGACGGGCCGCTGCTGTACACCGTGGGCTCGCTGTTCGCCGGGGCGATCGAGTCGGCCCGGCTGTACGCGGCGCTGGAGGCGCAGAACCGGGCCCTCGAGGCACGGGTCGCCGAGCGGACGCAGGACCTCGTGGCCGCGATGGCGGAGGCGCAGGAGGCGCGGGCCGCCGCCGAATCCGCGAACGAGGCGAAGAGCCGGTTCCTGGCCAACGTGTCGCACGAGCTGCGGACGCCGCTGACGAGCGTGGTCGGGTTCGCGAAGCTGAGCCGCAAGCGACTGGCCGAGACCGTGTTCCCGGTCGTCGCCCGCGACGACCCGAAGGTGGACCGCGCCGTGCGCCAGGTGGGTGACAACCTCGAGATCATCGTGTCGGAGGGCGACCGCCTGACCGGCCTGATCAACGACCTGCTGGACCTGGCCCGGATCGAGTCCGGGCGGTTCGAATGGCGGATGGCCCGGACCGGGCTGGACGACATCGTGCGCCGGGCGCTGGCGGCGACCTCGGCCCTGTTCGAGGTCAGCGGGCTGGCGCTCGAGACGGCGATCGAGGACGACCTGCCCGCGATCGACGGCGACCCCGACCGCCTCGTCCAGGTCGTGATCAACCTGGTGTCCAACGCGGTCAAGTTCACGCCCGCCGGCGCCGTGCGCGTCGCGGTGGCGCGGGACGGCGACGGGGTACGGGTCGACGTCGCCGACTCGGGGCGCGGGATCGCGCCCGAGGATCGCGAGCGGATCTTCGAGCCGTTCCGCCAGGCGTCCGACACGGTCCCCGACGGGCCCCGGGGGACCGGCCTCGGCCTGCCGATCTCGAGGCAGATCGTCGAGGCGCACGGCGGCACGATGGGCCTCGAATCCACCCCCGGCGCCGGCAGCACGTTCTGGTTCCGGATCCCGGCCGCGGGCGGTCCGGCGGAGGGCTGAGGCGGGCGGATTCGGCGCCCAACGGCCCCGTTGCCCGCCCGCAACTCCACCTTAAGGCGGGTGGGTACTGGTACCTCCGGGTCATTCCGGCTGGTACGGACGGGCGCGTAGGGTCGACTTCCTCCACGCGAGAGGCCCACCTCGCACCCAAGCGCCAAAGGAAACCGGGATGAAGTCGACGCTCAAGTGGTACGTCCATCGCGCAACGATGTTCCTGGGGGCCATGGCTGCGTTCGCGTTCGTGGTGGACGGCGCCAAGCGCTGGTAGCCACCGGTAACGAAGACACCGCCGAGGCAGGAGCCGCCGGGGCCCACCGGCGGCTCTTGGATTCCGGGACCCCGGGACCGGTCCGCCGGCGGCGCGCTCAGGCCCGGCCGCGCTCCCGCCACAGGTTGCGGAGGATGAACGACACGTTCGCCGGCCGCTCCGCGAGGCGGCGCATGAAGTACGGGTACCACTGCGCCCCGAAGGGGACGTAGGTGCGGACCGTCCAGCCCGCCCCCACGAGCTGCTCCTGGAGATCGCGGCGGACCCCGTACAGCATCTGGAACTCGAACGCGTCGCGCGCGATGCCCTCGGCCGTCGCGACCTCGATCGCCCGCCGGATCAGCCGGACGTCGTGGGTGGCGATCGCGGGGTAGCGGCCCGCCCGCAGCAGCCGGAGCATCAGCCGCTCGTACGCCTCGTCCACCTCGGCCTTGTCACCGAACGCGACACCGGCCGGCTCCTTGTAGGCGCCCTTGCACAGCCGGACGCGCCCGCCCTCGGCGATGATCGCCTCGACGTCGTCCGCGCTGCGCCGGAGCGCGGACTGGATCACGACGCCCACGTCGCCGCCCCCGTCCGCCCAGCCCGCGGGCCGGACCTCGCGCCACAGGTCGAGGGTCGCGTCGGTGGTCGTGTGGTCCTCCATGTCGATCCGGACGAAGGCGCCGGTCTCGACCGCTCGGGCCACGATCCGGCCGATGTTCTCGCGGGCGAGCGCGCGGTCGATGGCGAGGCCCATCTGGCTGGGCTTGAGCGACACGTTGCGATCCAGGTCGCGGGCCGCGAGCGCGTCCAGCGCGCCGAGGTAGCGTCCGGCGGCGGCCCGCGCGTCCTCGGCCACGGTCACGGACTCGCCGAGGACGTCGACGGTCGTGCGCAGGCCCTGCGCGTGGAGCCGCTCGATCGCGGGCAGCGCCTCGTCCAGCGTCTCGCCGCAGATGAAGCGGCGGACCATCGGACGGGTGATCGGGACTCGCGTGGCAAGCCGGCCCAGCGAGCGGCGGTGGGACAGCGTCAGCAGCGTCGAGCGCATCGCGCGCTCGGCGAGCTCGCTGACGGCAGAGCGGACGGGCATCGGTGCCTCTCGGTCAGTCGGGGGTGGGCTTCGGGGCGCCCGACCGCCGGGGGACGCCAACGGGGTCGGTGGTCATTCGCCCGAGCATATCGTGGGGCCCGCGCCCCGGAAGGGATGGTCGGCCGCTAGATTCCGTGCCATGCGGTCCACCGGCGGCAGTGCCCAATGACCATCCCGGATCTCGGCTCCGGCCTGCTCGACGTGGTCGCCCGGACGGCGATCGTCTACCTCGCGATCCTCGTGCTGCTCCGGGTCACCGGCAAGCGCGAGGTGGGCCAGCTGTCGATGCTGGACTTCGTGCTGGTGCTCCTGATCTCGAACGGCGTCCAGAACGCGATGGTCGGCGACAACGTGACGCTGGCGGGCGGCGTCGCGGCGGCGATCACCCTGGTCGCGCTGGACCGGGGCCTCGGGCTGCTTCGCGACCGCTTCCCGCGCGTCCGCCGGGTCGTGGAGGGCGAGCCGCGCCTGCTCGTCCGCCACGGCACGGTCCTCCGCCGGGCGATGCGCGAGGAGTCCATCACCCAGGCGGAGCTGCTGGCCGCCCTCCGCGAGCACGGCCTGGTCCGGGTGGAGGACGTGGAGCTGGCGGTGCTCGAGACGACCGGGACGATCAGCGTGATCCCCAGGCCGGACGCCGGCGGGGGCGGAGGCGCGAGTGGAGGCAGGCGCCCGGTCGGAGGCTGAGCGCCGCGCGTCAGGCCTTGGGGCGGCCCGTGGTGCCCTTCGCTCCCCTGCCCTTGGGCGGCTCGGCCAGCTGGGCCTCGAGCTGATCGCCCAGCTCCACGGTGCGCCGGAACGCCGCCCACACGGCCTCGGAGAGCACGGTCCGCAGGCGCCCGGACTCCAGCTCGTGGATGGCGGCCGCGCTGGTCCCGGCGGGCGAGGTGACCATGTTGCGCAGCACGGCCGGGTGGTCGCCGGACTGCTTCGCGAACCGGGTGCTCCCCTCCAGGGTCTCGATCACGAGGTCGTGCGCCACGTGCCGGGGGAACCCGAGGTGGACCGCGGCGTCGATCAGCGCCTCCATCACCAGGAACACGTACGCCGGGCCGGTGCCCGAGACCGCGGTCGCCATCGCGACCCACTTCTCGTCCTCGACCTCCAGCTCCGCGCC
>CAYJOH010000205.1:0-5140 GCA_964371685.1 uncultured Anaerolineaceae bacterium | reverse complement strand
GCACGCCCGGCGGCGCGGGCTGCCCCAGGCGTACATCGCCGGTGGCGACGACCCGGAGCTGGGCGACACCCTCCGCCGCGAGGGCAGGTACGTTCGCCTGCTGCTCGCCATGGTGGCCGTCGTCGTCGCGCTCGGGTTCGTGCTGGGCATCGTCGGCGCGCTGATCAGCGGCCCAGCCTGATCCCGTGACGCCGCCCCGTCCCCTGCCCTCCTCGACGCTGGGCGCGGACCGGTGGGCCGCCGCGGACGAGGACCTCGTCGCCTTCCTCCGGGAGCTGATCCGGATCCCCTCGATCAACCCGCCGGACCCGCCCGGCCCGGAGCTCGACGCCGCCCACCTGGTCGCGAACCGCCTCCGCGCGGAGGGCCTCGCGGTCGAGGTGCTGGAGGGGTTCCCGGGTCGCGGCAACGTCATCGCGAGGCTCCGCGGCGACGGCACCGGCGGCGAGCCGCTGCTCCTGCTGTCGCACCTCGACGTCGTCCCGGCCACCCCGGACGGCTGGACCCACGACCCGTTCGCGGCCGACGTCGCGGACGGCTACGTCTGGGGCCGTGGCGCGGTGGACATGAAGCAGATGGTGGCGCAGGAGGTCATGGTCCTCGTCCTGCTCGCCCGCCGGGCCCGCGCCGCCGGCCTGGACCCCGCAACCGACCCCGTCCCCGGGCTGCGGCGGGACGTCCTGTTCGCGTGCACGTCGGACGAGGAGGCGGGCGGTCACCAGGGGGCGGGCTGGCTGGTGGACCACCGGCCGGAGACGCTCCAGGCCGCCGCGGCGCTCAACGAGGCGGGCGGCGTGTCCGCGGAGCTGGCCGGACGCCGGTTCTACCCGATCCAGGTGGCCGAGAAGGGGTTCGAGGTCTACCGGATCCACGTCCACGGCACCTGGGGCCACGGCTCGATGCCCCGCGACGACAACGCCGCCGTCCTGGCCGCCGAGGCCGTCACCCGCCTCGCGCGCCCGGGCGAGCCGCGCGTGACCGCCCCGATGCGCCGGCTGCTGGCGGAGATCGCCGCCGCCCTGCCGCCGGACCGGGCCACGCTCGTCGAGGCGATCGGCGGCGACGACCCGCGCCGCGCCGACGCCGCGATCCGCGCCCTGTGCGACCCGATGTACGCCCGGGCCCTGCGCGCCCTGCTGCGCGACACGATCAGCCCGGACATCATCCACGCCGGGATCAAGTACAACGTCATCCCCGGCGAGGCCGTGATCGAGGTCGACTGCCGGACGCTGCCGGGCACGGTCGAGGCGGACGTCCGCGAGGAGCTCCTGGCCCGGCTGGGCGATCTGGCCGCGCGGTGCACGATCGAGCACGTCCTGGGCGCGATCCCGGTCGAGGCGCCGGCCGAAGGCGAACTGTACGAGCTCCTGGCCGCCACCATCCGCGCCCACGACCCGGACGGCATCCCGGTGCCGGTGCTCGCGCCGTTCGCCACCGACGCCAAGCACCTCGTCCGGCTGGGCGTCCCCGCCTACGGGTTCTCGCCGCTCCGGCTGGACCCCGACGAGCGCTTCCTCGAGCGGTTCCACGGCGTGGACGAGCGGGTCGGGCTGGACGCCCTCCGCTGGGGCCTGCCGGTCCTCTACGACGTCGTCGCCGGCTACTGCGGCTGACCGGCGCCTCGACCGACGACCGGCGCCTTGACCGACACTTGGCGCCCGCCGTCGACGACCGGCCCCGGATCCCCGGGGGTTCGGCCTCAGCCCCGACGCACCAGGCGGCCCCGCCGGCTGATGGCCCCCGTCGCCAGCGCGGCGACCCCCATCGCGATCAGCGCCCGCTCGCTGCGGGGCAGCGGCCGGACGGCGGCCAGGAACTGCTCGGCGCGGGCGCGGTCCACGATCCGGAGCATCGCCCGGCCGCGCGCCGTGAGCCACACGGACCGCTGGCGCCCGTCGTCCATCTCGCGCCGCCGTTCCACCAACCGCCGGCGGACGAGGCCGTCCACCAGCCGCGAGGTGGCGGACGGCGACCGGCCGATCGCCTCGGCGAGGTCCGCCACGGTCGTCGTGGAGCCCTCGGCGAGGACGTACAGCGCGGCCAGCTGCGTGAACCCGAGCTTGAGCTCGCCCAGCTGCGACGCGAACCCGACCACCAGCTCCCGCCACAGCGCGCGGCCCATCGCCACCCGCTCCGAGATCTGGCGCACGTTCTGGATCCGGGTCCCGGCCGCCACCACGGGCGCCGACAGGTCCGCCTCGAACACGCGGGCGATCACGCGGCTGGGCGCACCGCGGCGGCGCGGCCGGACGAGGGCTTCCGGCAGCTCGGGGCCCGCGGCGGGGTCGGAGGCGCGCGGGCGGCGCGCCCTCGCCGGGCGCGTGGACGACGTGGGGTCGGGCGGGGTCACGGGCGGGATCCTCCTCTCGCCCGAGGGTAGGATCGCGGGCGGATTCCTGCAACCGTGCACGCATTTCCGCGGGCTAGCGCGTGCGGGGACTACGCTGGCGCCCGATGAACCAGATCGCCTTCGTGTTCCCCGGCCAGGGCAGCCAGGCCGTGGGGATGGGCCACGCCCTCGCCCAGTCCTCGCCCGCCGCCGCCAACGCCTTCCGGATCGCCGACGACGCCCTCGGCGAGCCGATCAGCCGGCTCGCCTGGGAGGGCCCCGAGGACGAGCTCAACCGGACCGAGAACGCCCAGCCGGCGCTGCTCGCGGCGTCGATCGCGTATCTCGAGGCCGTCCGCGAGCAGTGGGCCGCACTCCACGTCGACGGCGCCGACCCCGCCTTCGCCGCCGGGCACTCGATGGGCCAGTACACGGCCCTGGTCGCCGCCGGCGCCCTGGACCTCGCCGATGCCGTCCGCCTCGTCCGCGAGCGGGGCGTGCAGATGCAGCGCTCGGGCAGCGGACGCGAGGGGCGGATGGCCGCGATCATCGGCCTCGACGACGAGCGGCTGCCGGAGCTGGTCGCGCAGGCATCGGTCCATGGCGTGTTCGGCGTCGCCAACCGGAACTCGCCGGGCCAGGTCGTGGTCTCCGGGGAGCGCCCTGCCGTCGAGGCCTCGCTCGCGATCGCGAAGGCCCTGGGCGCGAAGCGCGCCATCGAGCTCCCGGTCTCGGTCGCCGCCCACTCCCCACTCATGGCCGAGGCCGCGGAGGGCATGCGCGGCGTGCTCGCCGGCATCACGTTCCGCGACCCGCATCCCCCGCTCCTCGCCAACGCGGACGCCCGCCTCATCACGACCGCCGACGCGTGCCGCGCCGAGCTCGTGGACCACCTGACCACCGGCGTGGACTGGGTGGGCGCGATCCGGGCGATGCGGGAGCGGGGCATCACCACCTTCGTCGAGATCGGTCCCGGGCGCGTCCTCACCGGGCTCATCAAGCGGATCGACGCGGACGCGGTCGCCATCGCCACCGATGACCCCGCCGCCGGCGACCGCCTCGCGATCCCGTTCGGCGATACCGGCGCCGAAGCCGCCTACTGACCAGCCGTCGCACAGGACGGCCACCGCCCCCACACTCGAGAGGAACCCGTGCGTCAGCCCGATTTCACCCGCCGTGTCGTCGTCACCGGCCTCGGCGTCGTCAGCCCGGTCGGCAACGACAAGGACACCGCCTGGTCCAACCTGCTCAACGGCGTCTCCGGCCTGGGCGAGATCACGAAGTTCGACGTCACGCCCTACAGCCATCGCTGGGGCGGCGAGGTGCATGACTTCGATCCGTCTGCATGGATGGATGCCAAGGCGGTCCGCCGCAGCGAGGCCGCGATGTGGTTCGGCGTGGCGGCAGCCAAGCAGGCGATCAGCGACGCCGGCCTCGAGATCGCCGACGGGAACCGCGAGGACATCGGCGTGGTGTTCGGCTCGGGCGCGGGTGGCCAGAACCTGATGATCGACAACTGGAAGGTCCTCGCGGACAAGGGTCCGGCCCGCGTCTCGCCCACGTTCATCGCCAACGGCCTCGTGGACTCCACGTCGGGGATGATCGCGATCGAGACCGGCGCCATCGGCCACAACATCTGCGTGGTCACCGCCTGCTCGACCGGCACCAACTCGGTCGGCGAGGGCGCCGAGCTCATCCGCCGGGGCGACGTCCACACCGTGATCGCGGGCTCCACCGAGATGCCCCTGCTCGAGGTCGCCCATGCCGGCTTCGGCAACATGCGCGGCCTGGGCGCGCCCCGCGAGGGCATGCCGGTGGCGGACGTCAGCCGGCCGTTCGACCGGACCCGTGACGGGTTCGTCCTGGGCGAGGGCGCGGGCGCTTTGATCCTCGAGGACCTCGAGGTCGCGAAGGCCCGCGGGGCGCGGATCTACGCGGAGGTCGTGGGCTACGGCTCGGCCGCCGACGGCTGGGACATGATCCAGCCGATCGACGGCGGATCGGGGTCTGCGCGCGCGATGCGTGCCGCCCTCGAGCGCCGGGGCGTCCCCGCGGACGAGGTGGACGTCATCAACCCCCACGGCACGTCCACCCCGGTCGGCGACCGGCGCGAGGCCGAGGCGATCTGGACGGTGTTCGGCGACCGCGCGGCCCGCGACCGCCACGCGCTCCTGATCAGCGGCACCAAGTCGATGACCGGACACATGATGGGTGCCGCCGGCGCGTTCGAGGCCTTCGCCACCGTGATGACCGTCGCGGAACAGGTGGCGCCGCCCACGGTCAACTTCCGGGAGTTCGACCCGGAGGCCGACGTGTGGGTCTCGCCCGAGGCCACCCCGATGCCGATCCGCCACGCGCTGTCCAACAGCATCGGCCTCGGCGGGCACAACGCGGCGGTCATCTTCAGGCGCTGGGACGGCCGGTAGGCGGCGCTACAATCGGGCCGATGCCCTCCCCCACGCTCGAGGAAGCCTGACCGTGCCCTCCGCCGACCTCGCGCGCCGCGCCGTCGTGACCGGCCTCGGCGCCGTGATGCCCAACGGCAACGACTTCGAGACCTACTGGGCCAACCTGCAGGCCGGCGTCACCGGCACCCGCCTGATCCGGTCGTTCGACGCGTCGGGGTTCGAGGTCCGGATCGCGGCCGAGGTGCTGGACTTCGACCCGGGCTCCGTGATGGACCCCAAGATGGCGCGCCGGATGAGCCGGTTCATCCACCTCGCGATGGGTGCGGGCAAGGAGGCGGTGGCCGACAGCGGGATCGACTTCGCGGCGATGACGCCCGAGCAGCGCGACCGCGTCGCGACCGTC
>CAYJOH010000204.1:3377-5147 GCA_964371685.1 uncultured Anaerolineaceae bacterium | reverse complement strand
GGTCGCCGGGGCTTCGAGCCGGCTCGCCGGCCTGCACGGGTCCTGCTCCGGCCGCGGCCACGCCCCACCTGGAGGCGCCGTGGACTCACAGTCCATGAGATCGCGAATCGGTGGTCGTCTTGGACGCCCTCGACCCCGGAATCACGGCTGGCGATGACCTCCAGTCCACGAATCCGGGATTGGCGGCCTCGATGGGCCCCCGATTCGCGGTTTCATTGACCGTGGGTCAACGACCGGGGCGGACGGCCTTGGCGAAGGGCCGGGACGAGGGCCGGGACGGGGGCCCGCACGAGGCTTGGACGCCGGCGAGGACGGGACCCGCTCAGGACCTCGGCGCCAGCGCCGTGCCACCCACCACCGGGGACAGCGGGCCGCCGTGGCCCAGCTCCGGCTCCTCGAGCTCGGCCCTGATCCGCGCCCGCATCGTCTCCCGGAAGCGGTTCACGGACTCGAAGAACTCGGACATCATCAGCACCCAGTAGTACATGCCGCGATCGGTGAGCCGCCAGGCCACGTCGTCCTCGGTCAGCGCGCCCACCGCCTTCATCGCGTTCAGCGCGTACCACAGCCGCGCCTCGAACTCGCCGCCCCAGCGCTCCGCGACCCACGCCTTCGACAGCTCCAGGCCGAACAGCCGGTTGAGGAACGTGTTCTTGACCTGGTCGCCGACCGAGTAGGCGCGCATCCCGGTGATCCCGGTCAGCCCGCGCCCGACGCGGTCCGCGTAGTGGTTGAGCGAGAACGTCGTCGCGTACAGCACGCCGTCGAGGTAGCTGAACGCGCCGCTGCCCACGCCGACGTAGTTGTCCGCGTCCACGACGTACTCGTCGATGGTCGACGTCGTCCGCGAGAAGCACCAGCAGGATTGCGGCTCGAACGCGGGACGCAGCCGCGCCAGGAAGCGCCGGTAGTAGTCGCGCACTCGGCCCGGCCCGGCGGCGCCCATCGTGGCGCGGATCCTCGCCTCGGCCGTGCGCGCGGTCATCAGCGGGTACAGCGAGACCTGGTTCGAGCGAAGGCCGAGCAGCACGTCGATGTCGTGCTCGATCGAGGCCTCGTCCTGGTGCGGCAAGTTGTACATGAGGTCCACGTTGAGCGTGGCGAAGGCGCCCGCCGCGGCGTCCAGCCGCTCGATGATCTGGGCGCTCGAGCCGTACTTGTCGTAGCGCTCCATCGACATGAGCAGGCGGTCATCGAAGCTCTGCACGCCCACCGACAGGCGGCTCACGCCGACCGCGGCGAGCTGCTCGATGACCGCAGGCCGCAGGTCCATCGGGTTCGTCTCGACCGAGATCTCCGTGACGCCGAACAGCTCTCGCGCCAGCGCCAGCGTCTCGATCAGCTCCTCCACGGCGCAGGTCGGCGTCCCGCCACCCACGTACAGGCTGGTGAACGCGAAGCCGGCCCGGTGGTACAGGCGCAGCTCGTCACGCAGCGCGGCGAAGTAGCGCCGCGACTTCTGCTCGCGGAACGGCACCCGGTGGAACGTGCAGAACGGGCAGAGCACTTCGCAGAACGGCACGTGCGCGTACAGGGAGGTCGGGCGACTGGGCGGCGCGGGCGGGCCCGCGAGGTCCACCTCGCCGATGCGCATGACGTGTCGTGCCTGCCACCGGAAGGTGGTGAGCAGCGCCCGTTCGACGATCGATCCCATCAACTCCCCGCCTGCGCGCCGTGTGGCCCGGTTGGGAGCCCGCGACACCCCCGTGACGAACCCGGACGGGCCGGAGCGCGGCGCGATGCCCGGCCCGTCCGGAGGGGTGTCAGCGG
>CAYJOH010000204.1:0-3367 GCA_964371685.1 uncultured Anaerolineaceae bacterium | reverse complement strand
CCCCGCTACACCCCGGTGACGACGGGGGGGGGCGGGTGGGGGGGGCGAGGCGGGCCGGGCGGGTGGGGTGTCTGGGGGCCGCCGCGAGCGCCTCCTTCGCGCGGGCGACGACCGGGGCCAGGGCCTCGTCCAGCGCCGCGGACAGCGGCTCCAGCTCGTAGCGCACGCGGATCACCGGCTTGGGCACCGAGAGCACCCGCGTGAGGTCGATCGGCGTTGCCGACAGGACCACGTCCGCGGGGATCGCCGTGAGGGCGGCCTCCAGCTCGTGGATCTGCTTGTCGCCGTAGCCCATCGCCGGCAGCAGCCGGTCGAGCAGCGGGTACTTGGCCAGCGTACCGGCCAGCTCGCCCGCCGCGTACGGCCGGGGGTCCACGATCTCGGCGGCGCCGAACCGCTTCGCCGCGACCACGCCCGCCCCGTACGTCATGCCGCCGTGGGTCAGCGTCGGGCCGTCCTCGACGACCGCCACCGTCCGGCCCCGGATCTCGCCACCCTCGAGGGTCAGCGCGGACCGTGCCTCGACGATCACGGCGTCCGCGTTGGCCTCGGTGATCGCGGCGCGGACCGTGGCCAGGGCCTCGGGCGTCGCGGAGTCCACCTTGTTGATCACGACCACGTCGGCCTGGCGCAGGTTGGCCTCGCCCGGGTGGTAGCGCAGCTCGTGGCCGGGGCGGAGCGGGTCCGCCACCACGATGTGGAGGTCCGGGCGATAGAAGGGCAGATCGTTGTTGCCGCCGTCCCAGATGACGACGTCCGCCTCGGCCTCGGCGGCCCGCAGGATCTGCTCGTAGTCCACGCCCGCGAACACGAGCCGGCCGGCGTCGAGGTGCGGCTCGTACTCCTCGCGCTCCTCGATCGTGGTGTCGTGGCGGTCGAGGTCCGCGTACGTCTCGTAGCGCTGGACGCGCTGGGCGACGAGGTCGCCGTAGGGCATCGGGTGCCGGACGACCGCCACCTTGAGGCCCTGCGCCTCGAGCGCCCGGGCGACGTAGCGGCTGGTCTGGCTCTTCCCCGAGCCCGTGCGAACCGCGCACACGGCCACCACGGGACGCGAGCTGTCGAGCAGCGTCCGGTTGGGCCCCAGGAGCTCGAAGTCCGCGCCGGCGGCGAGGACGCGCGAGGCGGCGTGCATCACCTGATCGTGGCTGACATCGCTGTACGCGAACACGCCCGCGTCCACGGCGAGGTCGCGGATCAGGGTCTCCAGCTCCGCCTCGGGGTGGATCGGGATCCCGGCCGGATAGCGCTCGCCGGCCAGGTCCGCGGGGTACCGGCGATCGGCGATGCCGGGGATCTGGGTGGCCGTGAACGCGACAACCTCGACCGACGGGTCGTCGCGGTAGACGACGTTGAAGTCATGGAAGTCACGGCCAGCGGCGCCCATGATGAGCACGCGTTCGGTGCGCATGGCGGTCCTCGTGGGAGGGCCTCGCGGGCGCTCGCGCCGGTCCGGAGGCCAGCAGGCGAACGCGGCAGGGGCCACCTCCGCGCATGCCAAGCATGCGGTCGACAGCCGCGTGTGGTCCCCGGCCGGGATGCCCACCGTCGGGTGCCGCAGGTCCCGTGAACGGAGTCCGATCGGCACTCACGGGGAGCGACTGCCGTCCCCGAGACTGCGTGTGAGGTGGGTGCCGGAGGGGACGCCCGGCACCCACCCGAACCTCGCCCTCGCCCAGGCGGCGGGGGTTCTTCGATTCCTCGGGCCTGTCCGGCAGGTCGCGATCACGGCAGGTCGCGATCACTGCACGTCGCCGGCGCCGCGCATTCGTACCAGGTTTGGTGCGCCCCGGTCCCCGGCGATCGGACCGATTCGAGGGCTCGCGCATCCCTGCTGCGCATGAGGCGGCCCCGAAGATGTGCCGCTGGCCACCTCGGGCGTTGTCGGCGACCGAGACCAGGGTCAGCTAGGCGTGGTAGGCATTTGAACGCGCCCCGCGACGTGCGGGTGCGCCGCACGAGCACCCAGGCGGCGGTGCGACCCCCGGGCCCCGCGCTCCCGCGCGCACCCCGCCGACGCGCTACAGCTCGTGGTGCTGGCGCGCCTCGTACGTCAGCCGGTCGCGGTGGTCCGGGTGGGCGATCGCGATCAGCGCCTTTGCCCGCTCGCGGAGGGTCAGGCCCCACAGGTCCGCGACCCCCCACTCCGTCACCACGGTCCGGACGTGGGCCCTCGTCGTGACCACGCCGGCGCCCTCTGCCAGGTGGGACGTGATCCGCGAGATGGACCCGTCCGCGCCGGCCGTGGACGGCAGCGCGATGATCGCCCGCCCGCCGGGCGCCAGCGCCGCGCCGCGCATGAAGTCCATCTGCCCGCCGACGCCCGAGTACATCCGGTAGCCGATCGAATCGGCGACCACCTGGCCACTGAGGTCCACCTCGATGGCCGAGTTGATCGCGATCATGCTGCCCAGCGAGCGGATCACATGGGTGTCGTTGGTGAAGTCGACCGGCCGCATCTCGACCATCGGGTTGTCGTGGATGAACTTGTACAGCCGGGTGGTGCCCATGAGGAAGGTCGCCACGAGCTTGCCCCGGTTGCGGACCTTGAGGTCCCCGGTGACGACGCCCGCCTCGACGAGGTCGACGACCGCGTCGGTGAACATCTCTGTGTGGATGCCGAGGTCGTGCTTGTGGGTGAGCAGCTCGGCGGTGGCGCTGGGGATCGCGCCGATGCCCAGCTGGAGCGTGGCGCCATCCGGGATCAGGTCGGCGACATAGGCGCCGATCCGGCGCTCGACGTCACCGATCACCGGGCGTGCGTATTCGAACGGCGGCTGGTCCACCTCGATCGCAAGGTCGATCTGGCTCACGTGGATGAAGGCGTCGCCCAGGGTCCGCGGGATCGACGGGTTGAACTGCACGATGACGGTCTTCGCCGCGTCCACCGCGGCGTGCATCGCCTCCACCGATACGCCCAGCGAGCAGAACCCGTGGGCGTCGGGCGGGGTCACGTTGGCGAACACGGCGTCCAGCGGGTAGGCGCCCGACCGGAACAGGGCCGGGATGTCCGAGAAGAACACCGGGACGAAGTCGGCGCGGCCCTCGTTGACGGCCTTGCGGGCGTTGGGCCCGATGAACAGGGCCCGGTGACGGAAGTGGGGCGCCATCTCGGGCGCCAGGTGGGGCCCGGGGCCCTCGAGGTGCAGGTGGATGACGCAGACGTCGCGCAGCTCCGGGGCGCGTGCCACGAGCGCGTCGAGGAGGACCGTGGGCGCCGCGGACGCCATCTGGATGTAGACGTGGTCGCGTGACTTGATCCCGGCGACCGCTTCTTCGGGCGACACGATACGCATGCCGCGAGTCTAGGTCGGGGCTCCGGTGGCGCGTCCTGTCGGATGGCCCCCTCGCCGGGTCCGGTCCGCCC
>CAYJOH010000203.1:3895-5153 GCA_964371685.1 uncultured Anaerolineaceae bacterium | reverse complement strand
CGATCGCGCCCAGCTCGTGGAGCGGCCCCTCGGCGGCCATCCGCGCCTCGAGCACCCGCTCGCGCACCAGCGCGAGGTCGGCCGGCACCGACCACGACAGGCCGTGGTTGAGCACCGTCATCGGCAGGTGCTCCGCCGCCGCGTGCACGCCGTACGGGATCGTCGGCGTCGTCGACGAGCACAGGATCGAGGCCTCGCGGACCAGCCCGAGGAGGTCCGGCACGTGGCCGCCACCCGTCCCCTCCACGTGATAGGCGTGGACCGTCCGCCCGGCGATGGCCGCGATCGTGTCCTCCAGCTCGGCGGACTCGTGGAGGCCGTCCGTGTGCAGGCTCACCGTGAGGTCGCGGGCGTCGGCGTAGCCCAGGACATGGTCGATGAGCTCCGGGTACGCCCCGTTGTCCTCGTGGATCTTGAACCCCAGCGCGCCCGCCTCGACCAGCGCGTCGAGGTGCGAGTCCTCCGCCGCCCGGGCGCCCGCCTGCAGGCCGATGTTGACGGGCCAGCCCTCCAGCCCGGCGAGCACCCGCTCCATCGCCCACGGCGGCTCCTCGAAGCCGGCGGTGATCAGCGTGGTGACGCCGCCGGCCAGGGCGGGCGGCAGCAGCTCGGGGCCGATCGTGTGGACGTGGCTGTCAACGGCGCCCGGCGTCGCGATCAGCCCGTACGCCATGTACGACCTGGTGTGGGGTCCGATGACCAGGTCGATGCCGTCGCTGATCTCCGGGCTGCCCGACCGCCCGATGCCGGCGATGCGGCCGTCCTTGATGCCGATGTCGGCCTTGACGACGCCGATGACGGGGTCGACGACGAGGGCGCCGGTGAGCACGATGTCGAGCTCCGAGGGTCCGGTGGCCGAGTCCGACTGCGCCATCCGCGAGCGCAGGTTCTTCGCGTAGCCCCAGATCGGCTCGTCGCCCCGCGCCGTGCGATCCTCCTCCACCCGGACCCACAGGTCCGTGTCACCGAGCCGGATCCGGTCGCCGGTGGTGGCGCCATAGCGTACGCGGTACGCATCCGCGGACAGTCTCGTCACCGATTGGCCCCGGATTCGCCCGCATAGCGCACCAACCGGACGGATTTCGACTCACCCGGCGCCCACCCGACGTAGCTGCCGGCCGGGATGTCGAGCCTGAAGCCCCGCGCCGCGGCGCGATCGAAGTCCAACCGCGGGTTGACCCGGTCGAAGGGGTAGTGCGACGAGACGCGGACCAGCCGCCGCGACCGGCTCGTCACGGTGAGCTCGATGGTCTCCCGG
>CAYJOH010000203.1:0-3795 GCA_964371685.1 uncultured Anaerolineaceae bacterium | reverse complement strand
GACGCGGACCAGCCGCCGCGACCGGCTCGTCACGGTGAGCTCGATGGTCTCCCGGTCGTCGCTGACCTCCACGTCCGTGTGGTCCTCGATGACCAGCGCGCCGGGTCCCAATGGGTCCGGCGGCGCGCTCCCGCCGAGCGGGTCCACGAGGGCGATGACGCGGGCGCCGTCGCCCAGCAGGACCTCGAGCCGCACCTCGTCCAGCAGCTCGCGGACACCGTCCAGCACGTCCTCCGGCGCCACGGCCGCGCGGCCGGCCACCTCGACCTCCGCGTACGACGCCCCGGCCCGCGCCGCCTCCAGCATCGCATCGCAGATCAGCGCCACCGCTTCGGGGTGGTTGAGGCGCAGGCCGGCGGCGCGGTGGCGGCGGGCGAGCTCCGCGGCGGCGAAGACCGCGACACGTTCCTCTTCCCACGGGATCAGGCGCATCGCACGATGGTAGCGGCGTGGAACCGCGGGCGACCGCGGATCGTCCCACCACCGGGCGTCCCGAACGCTGCGAGGTTCGATCGATGACGCGCTTCCTGGCCGGCCTGCTCGCGCTCGTCCTTGCCGCCGGCTGCGGCACCGCTGCTCCCGGCTCGCCTGGTCCCGGCGACATCGAGCTCGCGGCCGCGAACATCCCCCACCTGTCCGGCACGCCGGCCGACGCCTCGAACGCCGGCGCCGCCGTCAACGCCTTCGGCCTCGACCTGTACGCGGCGGTCGCCGCGGCGGACCCCGACGCCAACCTGGTGATCTCGCCCGCGAGCATCGCGATCGCCCTGTCGATGGCCCGCGCCGGCGCCCGCGGCCAGACCGCGGCGGAGATGGACGCCGTCCTTCGTGAGCTGGGCACGGACGAGCATGCCGCGTGGCTGGCGGCGCTCGATGCGGCGCTCAACTCGCGCACCGGCACGTTCCGCGACCGGGGCGGCGAGGAGCAGCAGGTCACGCTCCGGATCGTGAACGCCCCGTTCGCCCAGCGCGGCCTCACGCTCGAAGATCCGTTCCTGGACGCGCTGGCCGAGCGGTTCGGCGCGGGGCTCCGGCTCGTGGACTACGTGGCCGCCGCGGAGGATGCCCGGCGCCTGATCAACGCCTGGGTCGCGGACCAGACCGAGGACCGGATCGAGGAGCTCCTCGCGCAGGGCACGATCGATGACCTCACCCGCCTGGTCCTCGTCAACGCCATCTACCTCAAGGCCGCCTGGGAGACGCCGTTCGCGGAGGGGGCCACCGCGCCCGCCCCGTTCACCCGCCTCGACGGCTCGACCGTGGACGTCCCGATGATGCAGGGCGGCGGCGCGCTGCCGTATGCCGCCGGCGATGGCTGGCGGGCGGTGGAGCTGCCGTATGTCGGCGGCAAGCTCGCGATGCTGGTGATCGTCCCCGACGACCTGGCGGCCTTCGAGCCCGCCTTCGACGAAGCGGCCCTGGGGGCCATCGTGTCCGGCCTCGGCCCCCGGCATGTCGCGCTCGGGATGCCCAAGTTCGGCACCGAGTCGCAGCTCGAGCTCAACGACGTGCTGGCGGCGATGGGGATGCCCACCGCGTTCGACGAGGTCGCCGCCGACTTCTCGGGCATCACGACCGAGGAGCGGCTGTTCATCGGCGCCGTGGTCCACCAGGCGAACATCGACGTGGACGAGAAGGGCACCGAGGCGGCTGCGGCCACGGCCGTCGTCATGCAGGCGACCGCCGCGCCGCACGACACGGTCACCCTCACGGTGGACCGGCCGTTCCTGTTCGCCCTCCGTGACACGGACACGGGCGCCGTGCTGTTCCTCGGCCGGGTCGCGGACCCGTCCGCCTCCTGATCAGGACCCGGCCTCGTCCTCGTCCCAGCCCAGGCCGCCCCAGACCACGCGCTCCCAGCCCACCTCGGGCAAGCCCATCTTCGCCCGCTCCTCGGGGGTCATCCGCCCGATCAACGCCCGGGCCTCGCGGGCCTGCTGGACCTGCGACTCGTCGGACAGCACGTGCGCCATCAGCTCGGCCTGCTGCTCTGCCTGGGTCTTCGAGCCCACCCAATCGGTCAGCCAGGCCTCGACGCTCGGGAACAGCTCGCGGAACGAGCGGCGGAACCGTTCTTCGCTGCTGCGCTCGGTGAGCTCCTCCGGGTCCCAGGCGACGATCCGGCCGGTCGCCGCGTCCACGCAGTCGAAGCCCGGGCTCATCTCCACGAGCGGCAGCAAGCCGTCCGGCCACGTCCGGTCGCGGGGCATGGATCCCGGCGCCCGCAGCTCTCCCCACGTGCGCTCGACCTCGGCCAGCGGCAGGATCCCCTCGCCGGGGCCGAAACCCCCGTCGGCCACCTCTGCATAGACCCGCCGGAGCGCGGGCGGCAGCGCGACCCCGAGCGCGGCCTCGGCGGCGGCGATGGATGCCGCATCCGCGGGTGCCGGCAGCACCATCGGGGCCGGGGTGGACATGTCGCGCTCCAGCTCGCGAGCCCGCTCGACGCCCGCCTCGTCCAAGCGCCCCTCCTGGTTCGCGGCCACGACCCGCCCCAGCTCGGAGGCGAGCGAACGGCCCATCTGCAGCAGCCCGCCCAGGTCCATCGTCCGGGCCGCCGCGAAGAACCGGGACGGCCGCGAGGACGTGCGGCGCTCCGGGTCCGCGGCTCGGGCGCGCAGCCGCTCGATGAGGGTGTCGAGGTCGAGGGTCTCGGTCATCGCCCGATCCTACGACTGTCGGCGCGGAAAGGTTCGGACGAGGTCGTCCGGGCGTCTTCCCTGCCGGGCCCAGGGGGGATGTGGGCCGCGCCGATGGCCGGGTCGGGCGACCGGTGCTAGGATTCGCGCCCCGAACGGTGGTTCGGTCCTGTGGGGATGCGTGGTTTCGACAGGGCCTGGCTGTCAGGGAACGCGAGCCGAGGTGCCGTCAGGCCTCGTTAAACAGGCGGCAAAACGAAGTACCTGCCAACAAGCAGCCTGCTCTCGCCCTCGCCGCTTAGGCGGTAAGGTGAGCGTGGAAGCGGCCTCCCCTCCGCGGGCCGTGGAAGCGTCACTCAGCGGAGGTGCAGCCCGGATGAGCGCCGCGTAGTCCGGAGCGAAGCCCGATCTAGGGACACGTGACTGGGCCGGACGGAAGCCTGCCGATGGGCGTCCGACCGGCTGACGAAAACCATCGGACACGCTCGTAGCTGGTCCTTGGCGAAGGGTTCTGGACGGGGAGTTCGACTCTCCCCCATCTCCACCAACTCCCTCGTTGATGTCGCCGTCACGCGCGCACGCCGTGTCGGGCCGCTCAGCGCGCGTCGAGCGGCTCCGTGTCCTCGGGGCCTATCGCGACGGCGGTCCGCCGCCACACCGCGTAGCCGGCCACCAGCCCGTCGTCGTCGACCGTGAGCTCCGCCTCGAACGTGCCGCTGGCGTAGCGGTACGTGAACTCGTCGAGCCGCGTGTAGGTCTGGGCCGCCTTCTCGACCACGAGCTCCGGGAAGCGGACCCAGGCGGCCCGGATCGTGTGCGACGCACCCACCGCGAGCCGCAGGCGGCGGATCGGCAGGGTGTTGGTCGCCGGGCTGCAGCCGAGGTCGACGTCCGTGCAGCCCTTGAGCGCCCGAACCGGGGCGCCGTCCACGGTCCAGTTGCCCTTGGCGTCGCGCGCGAGCGCCAGCGTCCGCTGCTCGAAGCCACGCAGGTCCCGCACGCTGACCGCGGACGTCAGGCCGGCGGCGTCGGTGAGGATGCGGTACTCGGTGCGGACGGGGAGCCCGCCCTCCGCGCCCAGGACCGTGCCGACCAGCGACAGGCCGCTGTCGCGCAGCGTCAGGGTGCAGTGCTCATCGGTCTCGACCTCGTCGGA
>CAYJOH010000202.1:0-5155 GCA_964371685.1 uncultured Anaerolineaceae bacterium | reverse complement strand
CGCCCCGGGGGTTGCCAGGGCGAGGCACACTGGGCGGACACGGGGGGCGACGGGCCGGGACCCGACGCCGCAATCGGAACGCTGCGGCAACGCAGCGTTCACAGGCGACGCTGACGCTGGGCTGCGCACCACGAGGGCGCCCGCGCCGGGCACATGGAAGGAGCCGCCGTGATCCCGCACCAGGCACGCCGTTGGCGCGTGCTCGCCGCTTCCCTGTTCCTCGTCTCGACCGTCCTGCCGATCGCCGCCGCGCCGGTGGCCGCCGCCCCAACCGAGCTGTTCTTGTCCGAGTACGTCGAGGGCTCGAGCAACAACAAGGCGCTCGAGATCTACAACGGCACGGGCGCCCCGGTGGACCTGACCGGCGGCGCGTACACGGTGTTCATGTCGTTCAACGGCGGCACCAGCACGACGTCGATCGGGCTCGCGGGCACCATCGCCAACGGCGACGTGTTCGTGCTCGCCCACGGAGCGGCGGACCCGGCCATCCTGGCCCAGGCGGACCAGGTGAGCTCCACCACGGCGGCCTGGTTCAACGGCAACGACGCGATCCTGCTGCGCAAGGGCACGACGGTCGTGGACGCCATCGGCCAGGTCGGGTTCAATCCCGGGACCCAGTGGGGGACCGACCTCGTCAGCACGGCCGACAACACGCTCCGCCGCAAGTCGACGATCGGGCAGGGCGACACGGACGGCAGCGACGCCTTCGACCCGGCGGTCGAATGGGACGGGTTCGCCGTCAACACCTTCGACGGCCTCGGGGCCCACACGTACGCGCCACCGGACGCGGACACGGCGCCGTCCGTGACCGCCACCGATCCGGTCGACGGGGCCGCGGCGTTCCCCTTCGACGCCAACCTGTCGGTCACGTTCAGCGAGCCTGTCGACGCGGCCGGCGCCTTCACGTTGACGTGCACTTCCAGTGACGCGGTGGGCCTCTCGGTCTCGGGTGGTCCGACGACCTTCACGCTCAACCCCGCGGCGGACCTCGCGGACGGCGAGTCGTGCACGCTCACGGTCGCCGCGGCGGCCGTGACGGACGTCGACGCCGATGACCCGCCGGACGCCATGGCCGATGACGTCACGGTGACCTTCACGGCCCGCAACGTGTGCGCGCAGGCCTACACGCCGGCCTACACGATCCAGGGCAGCGGCACGAGCGCGGCGGTCACCGGCACGGTGACCACGCAGGGCGTGGTGGTCGGCGACTACGAGCAGCCCTCGGGCTCCGGGCAGATCCGCGGCTTCTACCTCCAGGACGCCGCGGGCGACGCCGACCCGGCGACATCCGACGCGATCTTCGTGTTCAACGGCAACAGCAACAGCGTCTCCCTCGGCCAGGTCGTCCGGGTGACCGGCAACGCCGCCGACTTCCAGGGCCAGACCCAGGTCGGCGCGTCCTCGATCACCCAGTGCGGGACCGGCACGGTCTTGCCGGCGGACGTGACGCTCCCGGTGTCCTCGGCCACCTTCCTCGAGCGGTACGAGGGCATGCTCGTCCGGCTGCCCCAGACGCTGTACGTCACCGAGCACTTCCAGCTGGGCCGCTTCGGGCAGGTGGTCATGTCCTCCGGCGACCGCCTCCGCCAGCCGACCAGCGTGGTGTCGCCGGGGGCCCCGGCGCTCTCGATGCAGGCGGCCAACAACCTCAACCGGATCATCGTCGACGACGGCACCAACAGCCAGAACCCGGACCCGATCGTGTTCGGGCGCGGCGGCGCGCCACTGTCCGCCTCCAACACGCTGCGCGGGGGTGACACCGCCACAGGCACGATCGGCGTGATGACCTACACCTGGGCCGGCAACAGCGCCAGCGGCAACGCGTTCCGGGTCCGACCCGTCAACGCGCTGGGCGGGTCGGTCAGCTTCACTGCGGCCAACCCGCGGCCCACCGAGGCGCCCGAGGTCGGCGGCTCGATCCGGGTCGCCGGCCTGAACCTGCTCAACTACTTCAACACGTTCGACGGCGCGAGCAGCAGCCCGCCGTGGGCCTGCACCGCGGGCGTGGGCGGCGCGCTCCTCGACTGCCGCGGCGCGGACGACGCGGGCGAGTTCGCCCGCCAGTGGCCCAAGACCGTGGCCGCGATCCTGGAGCTCGACGCCGACGTCATCGGGCTCAACGAGATCGAGAACGACGGTTATGGGCCGGCGAGCGCGATCGCCGACCTCGTGGACCGCCTCAACGCCACCACCGCCCCTGGCACCTACGCGTTCATCGACGCGGACGCCGGCACGGGCGAGGTCAACGCCCTGGGCAGCGACGCGATCAAGGTGGCGATGATCTACCGGCCGGGCGTCGTCACGCCGGTCGGGCAGACCGCGACCCTCGACACGGACGCCTTCGTCAACGGTGGCGACGGTGACCCGCGCAGCCGCCCGTCGCTCGCCCAGGCGTTCGAGGTCGACGCGACCGGTGCCCGGTTCATCGTCGACACCAACCACCTCAAGAGCAAGGGCAGCGCCTGCGACGCGCCCGACGCCGGCGACGGCCAGGGCAACTGCAGCGCCGTCCGGACGAACGCCGCCCAGGCGCTCGTGGACTGGCTGGCCACGGACCCGACCCTGACCGGCGACCCGGACATCCTCCTCGTCGGCGACTACAACTCGTACGCGAGAGAGGACCCGATCGCCGCCATCGAGGCCGGTGGGTACACCAACCTCGTCGACGACCTGCTGGGCGACGAGGCGTACTCGTACGTGTTCGACGGCCAATGGGCGTACCTCGACTACGCCTTCGCCTCGGACAGCCTGCGCTCGCAGGTCACGGGCGTGGCCGACTACCACGTCAACGCCGACGAGCCGTCGGTGCTGGACTACCAGGACGACTTCAAGTCGGCGGGCCAGCTCGTCTCGCTGTATGCGTCCGACGAGTTCCGGATGTCCGACCATGACCCGGTCGTGGTCGGCCTGGACCTCGACCCCGAGCCGCAGAGCGACCGGCCGAACACGGGCACGGGCTGGATCCTCAGCCCGGCCGGCGCGTACCCGGCCCAGCCCGGGGCGACCGGCAAGGCGCAGTTCGCGTTCGATGTCAAGGTCAGCAAGCAGGGCGTGCTCGGGGGCAGTGCCTCGTACACGTTCGCGAACGGCGGATTCACGTTCGTCGCGATTTCGTTCGACCGGCTGGTGACGAGCGCGACGCTGGCCACCGTCCGGGGTACCGGCACGGTCAACGGCGCCGGTGCGTATCCGTTCCTGCTCAGCGCGGTGGACGGGTCGCCGGATCGGTTCCGGCTCCAGGTCCGGACCGCCGGCGGTGCCGTCGTGTACGACAACGGCCTGCCCCAGCCGCTGGGCGGCGGCTCGATCCAGGTCCGGCCGGCCCGCTAGCGTTCCCGCCCCTCACGCTTCCCGGAGCCCCGGCCCCGCCGGGGGGGCCCCCGGTCCCGGCCGCCCCGCCCGCCCGGCGCATTACCTCGTTCCCGGCCGCGCCGGCCGCCATCGTCATTCGTCGATGCGCGACGGCCACCGCCGTCCACGAACGCTGGCGTCCGGCGTCCGTCGGCGCGCGCCCGGCCGCCCGTGAGCATAGGGCTCCACCACCCCGCGACCCCATGGAGCCTCACCCCGATGACCCTCCTCGACGCCGGACCCGTTGCCGTCTCCACAGCCCCGGCCGCCGCGGCTGCCCTTGCGGCCCCCGCTGCCTCGGACGGCCTCACCCCCGCCGACCTCCGTGCGCTCCGCGCCGGGCTGCGCGGCGCGGTGCTGACGCCCGGCGACGCGGCCTACGACGCGGCCCGCCGGGGCCACAACCTCGTGTACGACCGCCATCCGGCGGTGGTCGTGCGCCCGGCGGACGCCACCGACGTGTCCCGCGCCGTGCTCACGGCCCGGGAGCTGGGCCTCGAGATCGCCGTCAAGGGCGGCGGCCACAGCATCGCCGGCCACTCCTCGAACGACGGCGGCATGGTCATCGACCTCGCGGACATGCGGGCGGTGGAGATCGACCCGATCCGCCGCCTCGGCTCCGCGCAGGGCGGGACCACCGCCGGCGAGTACACGGTGGCCGCCCACGAGCGCGGCTTCGCGACGCCGTTCGGCGACACGGGCAACGTCGGCGTCGGCGGGCTGACGCTGGGCGGCGGCATCGGCTGGCTGGTGCGCAAGCACGGCCTGACCATCGACAGCCTGGTGTCCGTGGACCTGGTCACCGCGGACGGCCGGTTCACGACCGTGGATGCGGACCACGACCCGGACCTGTTCTGGGCGCTCCGCGGCGGCGGCGGCAACTTCGGCATCGCCACCCGGTTCGGGTACCGGCTCCACCCGGTGGACATGATCACCGGCGGCATGATCGCGCTGCCGCTGTCGCAGGTCGTCCTGCGGAATCTCGTCGAGGTGTCGGCCGCCGCGCCCGACGAACTGAGCCAGATCACGTTCGTCATGGGCCTGCCGCCCGCCCCGTTCGTGCCCGCGGAGCTGGTCGGCAGCCCGGCCGTGATCGTGATGCTCGTCCATGCCGGCGACCCGGCGGCGGGCGAGGCGGCCGTGGCGCCGTTCCGCGCGCTGGCGACCCCGTTGGCGGACATGACGGGCCCGATGCCGTACCCGGCGATCTACGGGTTCACCGAGGACGCCGCCCAGCCCGGCAGGTCCGTGGTCAGGTCCAACTTCCTGCGTACCCTGGACGGGGCCGCGCTGGACGCGATCGTCGAGCGGCACCAGTCGCCCGAGGGCCGGATGGCGATCACCCAGCTGCGGGTCCTCGGCGGCGCGATGGGCCGCGTGCCCGCGGACGCGACCGCGTTCGCCCACCGCGACGCGCAGGTGATGGCCACGGTGATCGCCATGGTGGCCGAGTCGCACGATGCGACGGCCGCCTGGGCCGACGCCTATCTCGCGGACATGTCCGCGACGGCCACCGGCGTGTACTCGAACTTCATGGCCGACGAGGGCGAGTCGCGGTTCAGCCGCGCCTACCCCGGCGCGACCTACGAGCGCCTGGTCGCCGTGAAGCGGCGCGTGGATCCGGAGAACGCGTTCCACGGCAACCACAACATCCGGCCCAGCTGAGGCGGTCCGGTCCGGCGGCGCCCGTGCCGTCGGTCCGGCCGCTGGCGGTCCTCGAACCGCTGATGGCCTCGAACCGCGCGCCCTCTCGCGTGCTCTCGCGCCCCCCGCGCCCCCGGCGGCCTGCCGCCGGGGGCGCATC
>CAYJOH010000201.1:349-5189 GCA_964371685.1 uncultured Anaerolineaceae bacterium | reverse complement strand
GCACTGCGGCTTCTCCTCGATGCCGACGTTGAACCAGACCGGCGAGTTGAACGCCATCTTCTGGTGGACGAGCAGGTGGGTCAGCTCCGCCTGGAACGCGGCGAGGTCCTCGTCCGTGGCGAAGTAGCGCTGGGTCTCGGCCCAGGCGGTGATCGTGTTGACCACCCGGTCGATGAGCTGGCGGACGCTGTGCTCGCGCTCCGGCGTGCCCACGTGGCCGCGGAAGTACTTGCTGACGACGACGTTGGTGGCGAGCTGGCTCCAGGACGCCGGGACCTCGACGTCCTTCTGCTCGAACACGGTCTTGCCGCTCTCGGACGAGATGCCGGCCGTGCGGTACTCCCAGGTGATCTCGTCGTAGGGATGGATGCCCGGGCGGGTCCAGCGGCGCTCGAAGGTGAGGCCGCGGGTCCCCTCGCCGGTGAAGCTGGCACCGTATTGGCCGCCCAGGCCCTTGCGCGTGGGCTTCGCGGCCGCCGCCGCCTTCGCTCGCGCCTTGGGCGCCGTCTTCGCTTCCATCACCGGGACGACCTCTCGAGCCTGGGCCATGTCCATCTCCTCCGTTCCCGCTCCCCGCGGGTCCGTTGCCCGCTTGCCGCGGGTCCGTTGCCCGCGCCTCGCGGGACCTCGCTGCTGCCGACGGCCCGGATGGGGTCCTCGCTGTCGTGGGTCGAGCGTTCCCGGTGCCAGTGGGACGCTCGATGCGACGGCCTGGGCTCCGTCCTGTGGCGGTTCCGCGGTCACGGGATGGGGTGACGCGTAGCTGCGGACCGTCCGTCGGATCGACCTGGTGCGGGCTCTCTCTCCGATCCCTCGAGGCGGGTTCTCCGCCGTGCTCCGGGGGGTGGTTCGAGGGCCACCCGGCGTCAGGGCGACCCGCTCACAATACGTCGCGGGAGGGCGTCGGTCAAGGCCCAAACCACAAGATGTAGTGGTCCGATACACGATCGCATCGCAACATGTTGTAATCCGGCGTTTCCACGCACGGCCCGCCGCCATCCACGTCCGGGGCCCGTTCGTCCACGCGCGCCGGCCGCTCGTCCACCGCCGGCACGGCGCCTGTCCACCGTCCCGTGCCGGGTTGTCCACAGAACGTCCGTTCTATTCTACACCCTCGTTCTTCGCCACCGGTGAGCCCGGCTCGCCGCCCCGCCACTTGGCAATCCACCGATGAGGTGCGTGGTATCGGCGCCGCCGCGACCCTCAATTGGCCACGCAACGCTGAGGCGCGTGGTAACGCCCGGGATCGCGCCTGGTCTCGGCCAATCACCGATGGCATGCGTGCAAGGCACACCGCTGTTGGCCGAAGACGCGCCCCATCGGTATCTGGCCACGAGGGGCCGGCCGGCGGCGCCCGGGTGTGGGTCGGGGCGTGCTCAGGCGGCGGGTTTCCGCGCCCGGACCCGGCGGACGGGGGCAAGTCCCGCGCTACCACGCACCCCATCGGTACGTGGCCAGAAGGAGAGCGCCGCGATCGGCCCCCGGGGCGCCACGAGCCAGGCGGCCATCGCCCGGCCGTCGGCGGGCAGCGCGTTGCGCAGCATCGTGCGGTGCGCCTCGAAATGCCGGCGGTTCGTGCGACCCGCCGCCACGATCAGCCACGTCGCCACGATCGCGGGATCCCAGCCGCGGGCGCGTCCGATCTTCGCCGCCAGGCGCCGCTTGCGATCGAGCGTGCCGAGCATCTCCTGGACGTCCGTGATCTCGGTCTTGAGCTCGATCACCAGCACCGTCCGCGTCTTCGCGTGCCAGGCGAGGATGTCGATCGCACCACGCTCGGCGTACTCAGCGAACGTCACCTCCGGGGCGAGCGTCCAGTCCGCGAGCGTCGCCAGCCGCGCCGCGACCGCCTCGTGCAGCGCCGAATGCCGCGCCCCCAGCAACCGGTCCACCTCGCCGCCGTGCCAGCGAGGCTGGAGATCGATGAGCACGCCGACCGCCGCCCCGATCGCCCGGATCCGGGCCACCGTCATCCCGCCGAGCTCGCCGCGCTCGAGGCGCGACACCGCGTCCTGCGACACGCCGGCGTCGGCCGCGACATCGCCCTGGCGCAAGCCTTTTCGGATCCGGACGCCGCGCACCACCCGGCCCACCCGCGCATCGTCCATGCCCGCGATGATCGCGCCCGCCGCTCAACCCGGGCTTATGCGGCGTTTGCCTCGCGACGAAGCGGGGTGGTCGACTCGGCGGATTCGGGGGATTCCGACCCTTCGGACCCTCAGCACGCACGCGATCGAAACGGGGCCGTCGTGGCGGGGGGAACCACGGCGGCCCCGTCTGCGCCGCTCCGTCCTGGAGGGCGCCGGGCGTGCTCAGGGCAGGTAGCGCTCGCCCTCGCGGAACTCGATCGCCCGCTCGGACTCGGTGAGGACCGGTGCGGCGAACTCCGCGCGCTCCCCGGCACGGAACTCGATCATCCGCTCGAACTCCGTCAGCTGCGTCGTCGTCGGCGTCGCCGCGGGCCACAGCAGCACGGCGGCGAAGACGAGGACGATGGCCAGCGCGATGGCGCCGATCACGATCAGCGCGTTCCGAAGGACGTGATGGTCGGCGTAGCCAGCCGGATGGGTGGGCAGGTGAAGCGTCATCGTCGAATCCCGCAGCATCCGCGCGGACCCGTCTCGCCAGTGGCTCGGGGCCGTCCCGGCGGCTGCGTTTGAACGACCCGTCGCTGCCTTCCGCGTTCCGGCGCGAGCATGTGTCGTGGCGGCGTCGATGCACAAGGGCCGATGGGCCCAACCGGGCTCGGCTCCGCCCCGGGCTCGGCTCCGCCCGGGTGCCGCCCCTCCCGGGCGCGGCACCGCCCGGCCGGGCTACAGCCCGCTGTAGGCGTGGAGGCCGGAGAACCAGAGGCTGCCGGAGTACGTCACGAGGACCATCCCGAAGCCGATCACCAGCAGCAGCGCCGCCGGTCGCCCCGCCCAGCGCCGCTGGTTGCGCGCGTGGAGGTACACGGCGTAGGTCAGCCACGTGACGAGCGCGGCGGTCTCCTTCGGATCCCAGCCCCAGTAGCGGGACCACGCGATCGAGGCCCACCACGAGCCCAGGATGATCATGGTCGCGAAGATCGGGAAGGCCACGATCACCGCCCGGTGGGCGACCTCGTCGAGCGTGCGGTGCGACGGCAGCCACGCGAACCGGTCGGCGGTGCCCTGGACGAGGTACCCCACGCCCGCGGCGAAGGCGGTCGCGAAGATCCCGTACGAGATCACCGCCATGCCGACGTGGATCGTGAGCAGCGGCGCGTTCTGGAGCGCCGGCACGAGCGGCTCGACCTCCGACGGCAGCGAGGAGGCGTAGAGCAGGAGCGCGAGCGCCACCCCGGTCGGCAGGAACCCGATCTGGCGGATCGCGTAGCGGCGGGTCAGGAGCAGGTAGCCGCCCAGGATCGACGTGCCGAATGCCACGCTGAACTCGTACAGGTTGCCGTACGGCCCGCGCCCGACCTCGATCCCGCGGGCGGTCAGCGACGCGACCAGCAGCCCGAAGGCGACCGCGGTGAGCAGCGTGGCGGCGCGCGACAGCGGGGTGGGGGAGGCCGCGAGGCCCAGCTCGGTGCCGGCGCCGCGAGCCTGCGAGGCCACGAACGATCCGGTCACCCCGCCGGTCGCGAAGGCCGGCCGGCCCGCGGGCGCGAAGGCGATGACGCGACGTCCGTTCGCCAGCAGCACGGCATGTCCGACGTGGGCCGCGAAGCCGAGCGCGACGGCGATCGCGCCGAGGATGAACAGCAGGGAGGAGGCCTGTGCCATGTCGTGTCCCGGGACGCTTGAGGCCGGTCCGGGAGTTCCCGGCGGCCGGGGAGGGTCGCCGGCGTGGCGGCCGGCGTCAGCAGGAGCTCAGGCGGCGGCTGCTCCGCCCGGCGGCGGACCGGCCGGCCGGATCGAGCGGGTGATCGGCTTGATGGTGAACGCGAGGCCGCAGTTGCCGCACGTGTCCAGCGCGGCGCCGCGTACCAGCCCGCACTTGGGGCAGGCGACCAGGAGGTCCTCGCCGCCCTGGGAGCGGGTGGCGCCCGGCTCGTAGATCATCCGCTCCGCGGGGCTGTACGGCTCACCGGCCGGGTAGACCGGCCGCCCCTCCGCGTCCAGCGGCGCGGGGCGCCGGGCCGCCGCGAACCTGGCCTTCGATCGCGGCCGGCGCACCAGGTACCCAAACCAGGCGAGGACCAGCAGGGTGACGATGGGTCCCACCACGCCGACGATGAGGAAGATCGGCAGCAGGTTGACGAGGTCGCCCCACTCCGGCGTGATGAACGTGGCGGAGAACTCGAGCAGCGAGGTCCAGAGCCGCTCGAGCTGGTCGATGATCACGCGCGCATGCTAGCAGGGGAGCGTTTCGCCCGGCCGTTGTCCGTGCCCGCACCCGCCCGCCCTCGCGCGCGCGAAGTCACCTCCGTTAGTAATTACCCTCCGCGCATCACCCGGGCCGCCTGGACGGCGAGAGCCTCCGCCCGCCGCAGCACTCCGCCGTCGCACCCGACCCTTCCGCCGTCGCTTGATGCGCAGGGGGTAATCAGGAACAGGGGTGAGGTTTCGGCCGCGAAGCTGAACGGCCGGCGAGGGCCGGGCGCCGCGCGAGGCTGAACGCGCCTGCGAGGGCCGGGCCGGCCGCGCGAGGGCCGGGCGCGCCGCGCGCAGGCTCAGCCGCCGTGCTTCGGGTGCCGGCGGTGGCGGGCCACCTTGTGCGCCGGGCCGGTCTTGGCGGTGGCGCGGCGGCCGGGCTTCCAGCCGGGCCGATCGTCGCGGTCGGACTCGCGGTCGGCCCCGGCCGTCGCGCCATTTCTGATAGAGCGGGATGAGCACGGCGCGCACGATCAGGGTGAGCACGACGATGGCCC
>CAYJOH010000201.1:0-339 GCA_964371685.1 uncultured Anaerolineaceae bacterium | reverse complement strand
GGGGGGGGGGCCCGCGGCCCCCGCCCCGGCCGGCGCCCCCCCCGACGCCACCCGTGCCGATGGCTGGACGCCGGTTGCCGGGCGCCGCGGAGGCGAGCCTCGGCATGTCGAGCCGGTTCGTGAGCCAGGCCAGCGGCACGCTGCGCACGCCCTTCACCATCAGGCGCGCCCGGAGGTCGCGGTCATCGGTGACGACGAGCACACGCGCGGTCGCGGCCGGCCCGCCGCCCGCAGCCTGGGCGCCCGCATCGGCGAGCTCGAGGATGGTGTCGTCCGCGGCGCGCCGGCCCGCGTAGCGGACCTGCATGCCCTGCGCCACCCGCCCGCTGACCCCGTGGC
>CAYJOH010000200.1:0-5191 GCA_964371685.1 uncultured Anaerolineaceae bacterium | reverse complement strand
GGGCGGAGGGGCGGGCCGCGGAGCCGGCCACCGCGGTCACGCGGGAGCGCCGGCTGGCGAACCTGCGGGCGACGCTGGCCCGCGCCGGGGGGCCACCGGCCGGGCCTGACCAGCTGCCGGCGAGGGCGCCGTTCGCCGGGCGGCGCAGCCTCACGCTCGCCAGGCGGCTCGCGACGGCGCTCGCCGCGGACGTCGCCGACACGGCCGCGGGGGCGCTCGTCCGCCGCGTCGTGGCGCCCATCGAGATCCCGCTGGACCGCGAGCGGCTGGCGCGGCTCCCCGGTCAGCCCCCACCCGACGCCCCGCTGGTGTGCCTGGACACCGAGACGACCGGGCTCGCCACGGCGGCCGGCACGCTCGCCTTCCTGGTCGGGCTGGCGCGCTGGGAGGGGACCTGGTTCCGGCAGACGCAGCTGCTGCTCCCGGACCACGCCGACGAGCCCGCGCTGCTGGCGGAGATCGCGGACTGGGTGACGCCGGATGCGTGGCTGGTGACCTACAACGGCCGCGGCTTCGATTGGCCGCTGATCGAGGCCCGCTATCGCCTCGCCGGCCGCGCGGCCCCGGTCCACGCCGGCCACCTCGATCTCCTGCCCTTCGTGCGTCGCGTGTTCCGGCACCGCATGGAGGATGCCCGGCTCCGGACCGTCGAGGGCGAGCTGCTGGGCGTCAGCCGGGCCGGCGACGTGGAGGGCTGGGAGATCCCCGGGATCTACCTGGACGTGCTGCGGGGCGGGCCGGTGGCGCCGCTGGCCGGGGTCGTGATCCACAACGAGAAGGACGTGCGGTCGCTGGGGCTGCTGCTGGCGCACGTGGAGCGGCGGTACGGCGAGCGGAGCAGCCGGCACGCCGCGCCGCGCGGGGACCTCGCCGGGCTGGCCCGCGCCTACGGGCGCGAGCGGCGGCACGAGGAGGCGCTCGACTGCCTCGACGACGCGATGGCGGCGGCGGCCCCGGTCCGCGACCCGTTCGGCCGCTCGCCGGTCGGGCCCGCGCGCATCCGCGAGGCGCGCGAGGAGGAGCGCGACGCGTGGTGGGCGCCGCGGCACCGCCCCCACTTCGGCGGCGCAGCGCCCCGGAGCGGTTGGCGGGGACCGCTGGCCAACGGCCGCGGCGGTGCGCCGGGTCCCACGGGGATCGCCGCGTGGGATGCCGCGGACCGCTGGTCGGACGAGCGCCTGGCGGCCGAGCGGGCCCGGGTCCTGCGGCGCCTGGACCGGTGGGCGGAGGCCGCCGAGGCGTGGCAGGCGGCCGCCGCCGGGGGCGGCGGTCTCGGGGCCGTGGCCTGGATCGAGGTCGCGAAGCTGCGCGAGCACCGCCTGGGGGATCCGGCCGGGGCGCTGGCCGCGACGCGGGCGGCGTGGCGGCTGCTGGAGCGGGAACGGGTGCTGGGGCGTCCCCATCCGAGGCTCGAGGCGGACCTCCAGCGCCGCGGGCGGCGCCTCGCGGCGCGGATCCGGAGATCGGCCGGCGGCGGGGCCGAGGCCGCCTCGGGCGCTCAGTGATGCGTCGGCGCCTCGGCCATCCGCCGGGCCACCGCGGCCCGCTCCGGGACGCCGAACAGCCCGGGTCCCTCGATGACCAGCGAGCCGACCGCCGCCCCCAGCCGCAGGTCCCAGCCGCCGCCCGTCCGCCCCCCGACGAGACGCGGCTCGACGTGCGCGGCGAAGACCCCGGCCAGGAACGTGTCCCCGGCGCCCACCGGGTCCACGTAGCGCCGGATGGGAATCGCCTGCCACGTCCGGCGGTGGCCCTCGGTGCCGTCGGGGCCCGCCTCGATCGCGAGCCCGCCGTGCACGCCGTTGGTGAGCAGCAGGGTCGCCCCCGGGTGCAGCATCGCGACCAGGTCCGCCAGCCTGACCGACGGGTCGAGGTCGTCGCTGCCGACACCGACGAGGTTCGCCCGGCGCACGATCGGCGAGCCAGCGGGCGGCCGGTGGGTCACGGCCCGACCTGCCTCGAGGACCCGCAGGAGGCCCTGCCATCCCAGCGCGACATGGGCATCCGCCGGCGGGACGCCCGCCCAGGCGTCCGGGAGCTCCGCCGCCACGGGCCCGAACAGCCACCCCCGGGCGTCGCGCCAGGCCGGCGGCAGCGCCTCGGGACGCACCGGATCGGAGACGTCCGGCGTGTGCTGGACGCGACCCTCGGGCGTCTCGTGGTTGACGAACACGGGGCCGTGGTCCAGCGGGGCGATCACCACGTCCACGCCGGCCATGCGCAGCAGGTCGAGCTCCGCCGCGCCCGCCGCCAGCGCATCGGCACCCACCAGCGCGCCGACCCGGAGGCCGAGCCTAGCGAGCGTCAGCGCGCAGTACGACACGCCGCCTCCCAGCCGCCAGCCACGTGAATCGTCGTCCACGAGGTCCCGTGACGCCGCGCCGACCACCACGACCGAGGGGGTCCCGTCCATCCGTCCTCCGGAAGGGGTCGGCTCGACCCCGCCTATACTTGCGTCCCTGCGCACACACCCGCGGCCGCGGCGACACGGCCGCATGACCGAGGACCAATCATGCACTTCTACGAGCTTCACGAGGGCGACAACGACGTGTTCGCCGACCTCCTGCTGGCGCGCGAGGAGGAGATGGAGCCCGAGGAGTTCTTCGACCTCGTGCAGTCAATCCGCCGCCGGATCGTCGATGGCTTCGAGCAGAACACGCTGGTCGAGGCGATCGCCGACGAGCTGGAGCGCGACCACGGCTTCATCGCGATCACCGACGACCGGCTCACGGCCGCGGTGAACGTCTCCCGGGAGGACGACGAGAACTTCCTCGCCGACCTCGACGCGCCCGCCGAGGAGATGGACTACGCGACGATCCTGGCGGAGCTCCAGGCGGGTAACGGGCGCCCCAACTGAGACGGACGTCGACGGCGCCGGCGACGCTCCGGCGGCCCGCGCCTAGCGGCTGAACAGGATCTCGATCACGTCGCCATCGCGGACGCGGTAGGTCTTGCCCTCGGAGCGGACCTTGCCGTGGCGCTTGGCCTCGGCGATCGATCCCGCGGCGAGCAGCTCCTCCCAGCCGATCGTCTCGGCCCGGATGAACCCCTTGGCGAGGTCGGTGTGGATCGCACCCGCCGCATCCACCGCGTTCGAGCCGTCGGGGACCGGCCAGGCGCGCACCTCGTCCGGGCCCGCGGTCAGGAACGAGATCAGGCCGACCAGCTGGTAGGACAGCGCGATCACGCGGTCCAGGCTCGACTCGGTCAGCCCCAGCTCGGCCATGAACACCGCGGCCTCGTCGGGCTCGAGCTCGCCCAGCTCCATCTCGATCTTCGCCGACATCGCGTCCACCAGCGCGTGGCGGTGCGGGTACCCGGCCGCGATCCGCTCCACGAGCGACGGCGCCGTCGGCAAGTCGCCCTCCCCGACGTTGAGCAGCACCAGCACCGGCTTCTGGGTCAGGAACCGGAAGCCGCGGACCGCCTTCTCGTCGTCCGGGTCGAGCGTCTCGTCGCGGATCGGGCGGCCGGCCTCGAGCGTCGCCTTGAGCCCCACGAGGATGACCTCCTCGCGCTCGTTCGCCTCGCGCTCCGCCGGAGTGCCGTGGCGGCCGCCGCCGGCGTGGAGCCGATCCAGCCGCCGGTCGATCATCGCGAGGTCCGCGAGCATGAACTCGAGGTCCAGCTGCTCCAGGTCCCGCGCCGGGTCGACCGAACCTGCCGGGTGCGGGTGGTGGACATCGTCCCAGGCCCGGACCACGTGGATCAGCGCGTCCGCCTCGCGGAGGCGGGCGAGGTGCTCGGCCGGCAGCTCCTCGGTGCCCACGTGCCCCTCGGTCGACGCGGGCGGCGCGGGGAGATCCACGTACGTGACGTCGGCATGGACGATCTTCCTGGGCTTGAACACCTCGGCCAGGCGGTCGAGGCGCGGGTCGGGCACCTTGACGACGCCGACGTTGAGCTGGAGCCCGCCGTACCCGCCGGTCTCGGCGTGCCCCCGGGTGAGCGTGTTGAACACGGTGGTCTTGCCGCACCCGGCAAGCCCGACGATCGCGATCTGCATGCGCTGATTGTGCCCCGGGACCGCCATCGCGCGGGGCGCGGGGGGACAGGCGACGGCGCTACCGGCCGCGCGTCAGTACCCGGCGCTGGGATCCACGACGTTGAGCAGCGATCGCCCGGCCGCGTAGCGCCGCAGGTTCTCGCAGAACAGCTCCACCGACCGGTCCACGACCCGCGTGGACGACCACGAGGTGTGCGGCGTCAGGATCACGTTGGGCAGGTCGTACAGCGGCGACGACGGCGGCAGCGGCTCCTCGCGGAACGTGTCCAGGACCGCGCCGCCCAGCCGTCCCTCGCGGAGCGCCCGGATCAGCGCCCGGTCGTCGACCAGCTCGCCGCGGGCCACGTTGATCACCCACGCCCCGGGCCTCATCTGCGCGATCGCCGCGTCACCGATCAGCCCGCGCGTGTCGTCGGTGAGGGGGGCCGCGAGGACGACGAAGTCGGATTCGCCCAGGAGCTCCGGCAGCTGCTCCGGCGGCAGGACCCGGTCCAGCATCATCGAGCCCAGGAACGGCTCGTCCCCCGCGCCATCGGCGGCGTGGTGGCCCGCCTCGGGGCGTCGTCGCGTGGCCACGACCCGGCACCCGAACGCGGTCGCGAGCGCCCCGACGGCCCGCCCGATGGACCCGAGGCCCACGATGCCCACCGTCACGTCGCGCAGCTCCCGCGACTCCAGCGGCTGCCACGTCCGCTCCGCCTGGAGCTCCAGCAGCGAGGGCAGCCGCCGCGCCACCGCCAGGATCATCAGCATCACGTACTCGGCGATGGGCCGCGAGAACACGCCGCGCGCGTTGGTGATCACGAGCCCGCGCGACCGGCTTGCCGGCGTGAGCACGCGCTCCACGCCCGCGGTCGCGGAGTGGACCCAGCGGAGCGACGGCGCCCGGACGAGGATCCGGTCGAAGGTGTCGGCGGGGAGCCGGCCGCGGAGCATGACCTCCACGTCGTCGAGCGGGCCGTCCGGGTGGCCGTCGAAGCCGATCGTGACCAGGCGGGCACCGGGTGCCGCGGCCCGGATCGCCTCGAGGTCGTGCGTCCGGTAGCGCGCGGACAGGATCGGCGTCAGCGCGATCGCCACCGGCACGCCACCCGGACCCGACCCCGGCCCCGGTCCGCTCGCCTCGCCCGGTCCCCTTCCCGGCCCGCTCCCTGGTCCCTCGGTCACGACACGCCTCCCGCGATC
>CAYJOH010000199.1:3285-5234 GCA_964371685.1 uncultured Anaerolineaceae bacterium | reverse complement strand
TCCACCAGCTCGTCGGCGCCGATGAACTCGATCGCGCTCTCCAGCGTCAGCGGGCGCGGCGGGGTCAGCCGGAGCGCCTCGTCGTGGGCGTGGGTCCGGATGTTGGTGAGCTTCTTCTCCTTGGTCGGGTTCACGTCCATGTCCCCGGCCCGGGCGTTCTCGCCCACCACCATCCCCTCGTAGACGTCCACGCCGGCGCCGATGAACAGCTCGGACCGGTCCTGGAGGTTGAACAGCGCATAGGCGTTCGACGTGCCGGTCCGGTCGCTGACGAGGACGCCGTTGGTGCGGTGGGTGACCTCGCCCGCCCACCGGCCATAGCCCTCGCCGATCTGGTGGAGCAGCGCCGTGCCGCGCGTGTCGGTCAGCAGCTGCCCCCGGTAGCCGATGAGCCCGCGGACCGGCAGGACGAACTCCATCCGCACGCGCCCGTCGGCGTCCGTGGTCATCTGCTCCAGGCGGCCTTTTCGCCCGGCCAAGGCCTGCTGGACCTCGCCGATGAAGTCGGGCGGGATGTCGATGGTGATCCGCTCATACGGCTCGTGGACCTCGCCGTCGACCTCGTGGAGGATGACCTCGGGGCGGCTGACCGTCAGCTCGTACCCCTCGCGACGCATCTGCTCGATGAGCACCGCCAGCTGGAGCTCGCCACGGCCCCGGACCTCGAACGTGTCGCCGGACTCCGTGGGGTGCACCTCGATCGACACGTTGCCCAGCACCTCGCGCTCCAGGCGGGCCTTGATCTGGCGGCTGGTCACGTACCTGCCGTCGCGGCCGCCGAGCGGCGAGGTGTTGACGCCGAAGGTCATCCGCAGCGTCGGCTCGTCGACGTCGAGGCGGGGCAGCGGCCGCGGGTCGCCCGGCTCGGTGAGCGTGTCGCCGATCGTGACCTCCGGCAGCCCCGCCACCGACACGATCTCGCCCGGGCCCGCCTCGGCGATGTCCACGCGCTCCATGCCGTGCGCGGTCTGGAGGCTGGTGACTGTGCCGGACAGCGTGACCGCCCGGCCGGGCTCGACGGCGCCCGAGGTGTCGTCGGGCTCCTCGCGCAGGACGGCGATCCGCTGGCCCACCCGGATCGTCCCGTTGCGGATCCGCCCGACCGCCATCCGCCCGACGTACTCATTGGCCGACAGGTTGGTGACCAGGAGCTGGAGCGGGTGCCCGGGCTCGTACACCGGCGCGGGCGTGACGTCCACGAGGATGTCCAGCAGCGGACGGAGGTCCGTTCCCGGGGTCGCCGGGTCGCGGGTGGCGGTACCCGCCTTGGCGTTGGTGTACACGACCTGGAACTCGATCTGGTGCTCGTCCGCGCCGAGGTCCATGAACAGCTCGTAGACGTCGTCGAGGACCTCGGCCGGGCGGGCGTCCGCGCGATCGATCTTGTTCAGCGCGACGACCACAGGCAGGCGCCGCGCCATCGCCTTCTGGAGCACGTAGCGGGTCTGCGGCAGGGGCCCCTCTGCGGCGTCGACCAGGAGCAGGACGCTGTCGACCATCAGCAGGCTGCGCTCGACCTCGCCGCCGAAGTCCGCGTGCCCGGGCGTGTCCACGATGTTGAGCCGGACGTCGCCCACGTCGATGGTCGTCTGCTTGGCGAGGATCGTGATGCCCTTCTCGCGCTCGAGATCCATCGAGTCCATGATCCGGTCCACGACCGCCTGGTTGTCGCGGAACACGCCCGTCTGGCGGAGCATGGCGTCGACGAGCGTTGTCTTGCCGTGGTCCACGTGGGCGACGATGGCGACATTGCGCAGGTCGTTGCGCGTCGCGAGCGGGGTCGAGATGGCGGCCGTCGGCGGGGCCGCGTTCGGGGACGAGGCGGCATTCGTCGACGGGTCGGCACCCGGGGACGGGACGGCATTCGTCGACGGGGCGGCGGCGCCCCGGGTCGAAGGCATGGCGGAGCCGGGCGTGTCACTCATGGGCCGGCGAAGTGTCGCACATGC
>CAYJOH010000199.1:0-3185 GCA_964371685.1 uncultured Anaerolineaceae bacterium | reverse complement strand
GCCCGTCGAGCAGCTCGATGACCCGGTCCGCGACGTCGATCATGATCGGGTCGTGGGTGGCGACCACGGCCGTGACGCCCTCCGCCCGGACCACGGACCGGATGAGCAGCATGATCCGACGCCCCGTCTCGGAGTCGAGCTGGCCGGTGGGCTCGTCCGCGAGCAGCAGCTTCGGCTGGTTGGCCAGCGCGCGGGCGATCGCCACCCGCTGCTGCTCGCCGCCCGAGAGCTCGTGGGGCCGGTGCCGCGAGCGCTCGCCCAGCCCGACGAGGTCCAGCAGCTCCACCACACGCTCGTCGCGCGCCCGCGACGCCGCGCCCACGAGCCGGAGCGGTACCTCCACGTTCTCGGCGGCGGTCAGGATCGGGATCAGGCCGAAGGTCTGGAACACGAACGCGATCGTCCGGCGGCGGATCTCCGCGGCCGCGCGCTCGTCCAGCCCGGACACGGCGATCCCGTCGACCATGACGCTGCCGGCCGTTGGCTGGTCCAGGCCGCCGAGCAGGTTGAGCAGCGTGGTCTTGCCGCTCCCCGACCGGCCGCGGACGGCCAGCAGCTCGCCACGCTCCACGCGGAGGTCGATCCCGCGCAGCGCGTGGACGGTGGCGCCGCCGGTCACGTAGTCGCGGACGAGGCCGCGGGCCTCGACCATCGCGCCCTCGGGGGTCATCGGCCGCCCTCCTCGTCCGTCGGCTCGCGGGCGCCATCAACCGCCGATTCGGGCGCCGCCGGCTCGGGAGCCGCCGATCCGGGCGCCGCCAATCCGGGCCCCGCCGACCCAGGCGCCGCCGGTCCGGCCGACGACGGCGTCCCGTTGCCCCGGTCCGGCCACACCCCCACGTGGTCCTCCTCCAGGCGGAGCCGCACGCGGTTGCGGAGCTCCAGGGCCTCCACGTGCGAGCGCGGCAGCTGCAGCCGGCCGGCGCGGTCCAGCACGGCGTACTCCTCCGAGATCACGCGGTGGTGGCCCTCGTCGGTCTGCTCGGTCCGGCGCAGCGTCTCGGTGCTCGTCCGGCCGTCGCGGATCGCGACCGTCCGCTGCACTTGCTCGGACACGAACGCGTCGTGGGTGACGATGACGATGGTGGTGCCCAGCTCCTTGTTGAGCCGCCGGAGCAGCCCGAACACGTCGGCCGAGGTCTGGCTGTCGAGCTCGCCCGTCGGCTCGTCCGCGAGGACGACGGCCGGATCGTTGGCGAGGGCGATCGCGATCGCGACCCGCTGCTGCTCGCCGCCGGACAGCCGATCGGGCCGATGGGTCGCGCGGTCCGCGAGCCCCACCAGGTCCAGCAGCTCCAGCGCCCGCTGCCGGCGCTGCGTCCGGCCGTCGAGGACCATCGGCAGCTCCACGTTCTCCACCGCCGACAGGTAGGGCAGCAGGTTGCGGCTCGTCTGCTGCCACACGAAGCCCACGACGCGCCGCCGGAACCGGGTCCGCTCGGCGCCGTTCATCCGCCCCAGGTCGTACCCGGCCACGACCGCCCGCCCCGCCGACGGCACGTCCATGCCGCCGAGGATCCCGAGCAGCGTGGACTTGCCGCTCCCCGAGGCCCCCACGATCGCGACCATCTCGCCGCCGTCCACGAGCAGGTCGAGGCCCTGCAGCGCCACGACCTCGAGGTCGGCCAGCTTGAAGATGCGGACGAGCCCGTCGCACACGATCACGGCCCCGTCGCCGTAGCGGGCGCGCGGCGCCTGGCGCTGCACCGGGCCGGCCAGCGGGTCCGGGCGCGGCGACTCGAGGTGGCGGCTGGGCAGGTCGACGACCTCGCTCTCGGCGAACGGGTCGTCGCGGTCGGGGCCGGGTCGGGAGGACGGGCTGGGCATCATTCGAATCTTCCTCGAATCGCGGCGGTGGGCGCCACCCGGCGCTGGAGCATGGCGCCGAGCGACAGCCCGACGGCGACGACGGCGACCATCACGCCCAGGATCAGCAGCAGCGGGACGGGGTCGAGCACGAGCGGGACCGTGACCGGCGAGCCGACGAGGTCGGCCAGGCCGAGCGCCGGGCGGAGCAGCAGGAACAGGCCGGCACCCAGGGCCCCGCCGGCGACGAACGCGGCGACCGTGGTGGGGCCGTGCTCGGCGAACACGAGCGCGAACGCCTGTCGGCCGGTGAGCCCGAGGGTCCGCAGGTGGGCGACCTCGACGGCGCGGGCGAGGCCGGCCAGCGCGAGCGCGGCGGCGATGCCGAGCGCGGCGTAGGCCGCCGTCACGAGGGCGGCGACCAGGATCCCGGAGCGGACGGCGTTGGTGATCGGCGAGCCGCGAACCGCCGCGGCGACCTCGGCCTGGCTGGTGACCCCGATCGACGGCGACACGGCCGCCACGGCCCCGCGCAACGCCGGCGCCGCGTCCGCGGGGGCGCGCGCGAACGCGACGACGGGCAGGATCCGGGCGGCGGGCGCCTGGGCCCGGAACCACTCCCGCGGCACCACGACCCACTGGCGGTCCAGGGGCATGCCCGGGAACACGTCACGCACCTCCACGACGCGGTAGCGGAGCGTGTAGCCCTCGATCGACATCTCGAACTCCTCGCCGGCCACCACGCCCCTCGGCGACTCGGCGAGGCTGCGGGACACGATCGCCGGGACGGGACCGTCGCCCGGGGTGGTGAAGCCGCCGGGGAACGCGGGGTCCGCCGGGGTGCCGGCGAGCACCCGCGCCAGCGACGCCGCCTCGACCGCCTGGTACAGCACCTGGGGACCGGACTGGCCGGCCGGCGCGATGGCCTGGAACGCGCCCGCCGCGGCCTCGACGCCGGGCAGCGACGCCGGGTCGAAAGTGGCCGGCAGCGCCCCGGCCGACTGCGAGATCCGGTACTGCGCCCCGACCTCCTGCCACGAGGCGATGTCGGCGCCACGGTCCAGGCTGTCCAGCGACGCGACGGCGAACGCGCCCACCGTCGCCGTCGCCAGGAGCACGAGCAGGACGGCAGTCGCCGCCCCACCCTCGGTCGCGCGCCGAGCCGCGAGCACCGGGATCAGGCCCCGGCCCCGGCGCGCGAGCCACGCGACCAGCCGCAGCGGCAGCGGGTACACCCGCACCGCGACGAGGCCCGCCGCGACGCCGGCCAGCGCGGGGACCGCGGCGATCAGGGGGTCGAACCCCGCGACCTCCCCGGCGCTGCTCGTCCCGCGCCCGCCGCCCGCCGCGCGCAGGTGCGCGGCGCCCCTGGCGCGCGC
>CAYJOH010000198.1:0-5250 GCA_964371685.1 uncultured Anaerolineaceae bacterium | reverse complement strand
GGGCCGGTGGGGTTGGCGGACACGAACTCCACGTTGACCCGCCGCGGGCTGACGGCCGGGATGCGGCCCCAGCCGGCCGGGTCGGCGAGGATGTCGCCCACCAGCGCCTCGTAGGCGGCGTCCGCGACCCGCAGGTTGAGGAACCCCGGCCGCGCGACCTCCGCGGACGCGATGAGCCCACCCTCGGCCCCGGCGTCGAGCGACGCGGCCAGCGCCTCGGCGATCTCCAGCGGCGGGCGGCGCAGCGGGCGCGCCAGCTTCATCGCGAGGTTGGTCGCGAGGTCGCCGAAGGCCGGGTTCGCCGGCCGCTCCACTTCGACCCGGGCGGCGGCCGCCTCGCCCTCGACCGCCGGCAGCCGGCCCTCCGCGACCGCCCTCGACCACGCGCGCTCGACCGCGGCGGCGACCCGGCGGCGGATCGGGGCGGCGGGCTCGGGCGGGGCGCTGGGGCTGGGCACGTGACCTCCTCGCAGGCGGGACGCCGGGGACGGGCGACATCGTACCGGGTGTCGCACCCGGTACCGAGGTACCAGGACCCGCGGTGACCCCCCGCACCGAATTCGGTGCCGCGCGATGTGCCGTTCGGGGCACCCGGGTGGGATTGGGTTGGATGCGGAGCAGAGCGTCCCAGTACCTTCGGCGACCCTCCACGAGTACCGTCCGGGGTCCGGAGCCCACCGGCCGGATCGGGCATGCATCCGGTCGAAGGAACGTCGGGTTCGGGCACCCGGCGGCTGTCATCACGGGGAGAGCGGCGGTATCGCCGGTCTTGCGTCCCGCACCGGGAGGATCTGGGGATGAGGTCTCGGGGATTGGCCTACTCGATGGGCGACGGCGCCCGGAGGAGCCTCGTGCTCTTCTGGTCGGCGCTGTTCGTGTGTTCGCTCCTGCTGCAGTACATGACCTTCGCGGCGCCGGCGAGCGTGCTCGCCGTCCACGACGACGGCCTGTTCGAGCTCGACGGCAACGTCGAGAACGGCGGCGCCGCCGGCGACGACTGGAACGCCGTGTTCAACGACAACGACGCGGCGTTCGAGACGGTGTTCGTCAACGACGCCGTCAACGGTAACGGCGACAAGTACTTCGACGGCGGCTCCACCAAGGACGTCACCGACATCACCAGCTGGCTGTGGACGACCGTCAGCCAGCCGCAGGACAAGAACGACATCGCCCACGCGTACGCCGCGGCGTACCGCAAGGACGGCAACCTGATCGTCTACTTCGGCCTCGACCGGTACGCCTCCAACGGCGCGGCGCAGGTCGGCTTCTGGTTCCTGAAGGGCGACTTCGGCCTCACCGGCGGCCCGGCCTCGGGCGCCTTCACCGGGCAGCACGCCAACGGCGACGTCCTCGTCCAGATCGACTTCGAGAACGGCGGCGCCAACCCTGTCCTGCGCGTCTACGAGTGGAACAACGGCCTCGACCTGGTCGAGACCGGCGGCTCCTGCGCCACGGCCCCGAACGGCGACGCGCGCTGCGCCATCGCCGCGACCTCGTCCACCAACCCGGCCTGGACGTTCGACGACAAGTTCGCCGACGGTGCCAACAACGACATCCCGCCCGGCGGCATGGTCGAGGGCGGCATCGACCTCACGGCCCTCGGCCTTGACGCGGGCTGCTTCGCCTCGTTCGTGGCGGAGACCCGCTCCTCGCCGTCGCCCGACTCCACGCTGTCCGACTTCGCCAACGGCTCGTTCTCGCTGTGCTCGAAGCCGGACATCGCGACCCAGGTCGAGCTCGGCGGCACGAGCCTGGGCAGCCTCGGCGTGATCAACAAGGGCGAGACCGTCACCGACCACGCCAGCCTCAGCGGCAGCAGCGGCACCGTCACCGGCACCGTGGACTTCTTCGTCTGCGGCCCGAACGCGAATGGCGCCCCCGACTGCACCAGCGGCGGCACCAAGGTCGGCGCCACCAGGACGCTCAGTGGAGGCGAGGCCGACAGCGACGAGCTCACCCCGACGCAGACGGGCTACTACTGCTTCCGCGTGGAGTACCAGCCCGCCGCGGGCTCCAAGTACCTCGCCGACACGCACACCAACAGCACGACCGAGTGCTTCCGGGTCATCCCGGCCACCATCGACCTGACCAAGACCGCCGACGCCGCGTCCGTCTCGGCCGGCAGCCCGATCGGGTTCACGCTCACCATCGCGAGCAACGGCCCGGGGACCGCCTTCGGCGTGAAGGTCACCGACACCCTGCCCGCGAACGCCGGCCTCAGCTGGTCGATCGACGGCGCGAACACCACCGGCACGTGGGCGATCTCGAACGGGATCCTCTCGTTCGGCGGCGCCAGCGGCGTCACGATGGCCGCCGGCACGTCCTACCACGTCCACCTCGTGAGCCCGACCACCGCCGCCAGCTGCGGCCCGGTGGACAACACGGGCGACGCGACCACGACCAATGACGGCACCGACTCCGCGTCGGCGTCGATCCAGGTCCTGTGCCCGGACGTCAAGGTCACCAAGACGCCCGACGGCGCGAGCATCAACGCGGGCGACACGGCCACCTTCTCGATCAAGGTCGAGAACATCGGCCAGGGCACGGCCACCGGCGTCACGCTCAGCGACGACCTGCCGGCCGGCCTCCACTGGACCGAGTCCGAGGCCGACTGCTCGATCAGCGGCCCGGACGGCGCGCAGGTGCTGTCCTGCACCGTCGGCACCCTGGCCCCCGGCGCGTCGAAGACCTACACGGTCAGCGCCGTGACCTCGGCCGCCAGCTGCGGCTCGATCGACAACACCGGCACGGCATCGGCGACCAACGAGCCGTCGAACGTGCTCGGCAACAACAGCGACGACGGCTCGATCACCGTCCTGTGCGCCGAGATCGACATCACCAAGACCGCCGATGCCGCAGTCGTCAACGCGGGCGACCAGATCGGGTTCACGATCACCGTGGCCAACCTCGGCGACGGCACCGCCTATGCCGTGTCGGCGTCCGACACGCTCAACCCCGCGTTCTCGTGGTCGCTCGCGGCCCCGAGCGCCGGCTGGACCCTGGTGGGCAACCAGCTGAGCTTTGCGGTCGCGTCCCTGGCCGCCGGCGCCACGTCCAGCGTCCACGTCGTGGCCGTCTCGGCCGCCGTGAGCTGCGGCGTGGTCGACAACACGGCCACGGTCATCACCGGCAACGACGGCTCGGACGAGGCCAGCGCCTCGGTCACGATCCAGTGCCCGGACGTGTCGGTGGTCAAGACGGCCGTCGACTCGCCGGTCAACGCCGGCGACCCGATCGCCTTCGACATCACCGTCTCCAACTCGGGTGCGGTCGGCACCGGCACCGCGTACGGCGTCTCGCTCTCGGACCCGCTGCCCAATGGCATCACGTGGTCCGAGGACAGCGACGCGTGCTCGATCACGGGCGCCGGCGACGACCAGGTGCTCGACTGCTCGTGGGCCACGCTGGCCCCCGGCGCCAGCGCGACGGTCCGCGTCTCCGGCACCACGAGCCCCGCGGTGTGCGGCAGCGTCCCGAACACCGCCACCGTCGCCGCCGGCAACGAGCCGGCCGGCAACGCGGGCAACAACGTCGACGACGCCACCGTCGTCGTCGACTGCCCCGACCTCGCGGTCACCAAGTCGGCCGTCAGGACGCCGGTCAGCGCCGGTGACGAGGCGGGCTTCACGATCACGGTCAGCAACCTCGGCCCCGGCACGGCGTACGACGTCACCGTCCACGACGTCCTGCCCGGCTCGGCCGACTGGCAGACCACGACCGCCGGCTGCGCGATCGCGAGCGGCGTCCTGGATTGCGCGTTCGCCAGCCTGGCGGCCGGCGCCCACATCGACATCATCGTCAGCGGCACGACCACGGCCGTCGACTGCCCGTCCATCCACAACGAGGTGACGGTCGGGGCCGCCAACGAGGCCGCCGACGACCTGGCCAACAACACCGACGACGCGGACCTCGCGGTCCTGTGCCCCGACATCCACGTCGACAAGACCGCCGACAACAGCCCCATCAGCGCGGGCGACACGGCGAGCTTCACGATCACCGTCAGCAACGACGGCGCCGGCAACGCCTACGACGTCGAGCTCCATGACGCGCTGCCCAACGGCGGGATCACCTGGTCCGAGGACAGCGCGAGCTGCGAGATCACGGGCACCGGCGACGACCAGGTCCTCGACTGCGACTTCGACACCCTCGAGCCCGGCGAGAGCGCCAGCGTCACGGTGAGCGGCGAGACGACCGCGGCCAACTGCGGCACGATCCCCAACACCGCGAGCGCGACGGCCTCCAACGAGCCCGCCGAGGACGCGACCGACAACAGCGACTCCGCCTCGATCACCGTCGAGTGCGCGGACATCGTGCTGACCAAGACCGCCGACGACCCGTCGGTCAACGCGACCGACCAGATCGGGTTCACGGTCACGGTCACCAACACGGGCGCCGGCACGGCCCGGGACGTGACGATCACCGACACGCTGCCGGCGAACGCCGGGCTGTCCTGGTCGATCGACGCGGCGGGCAGCGACCCGGGCTGGGGCATCGTCAACGGCGTGCTCTCGTTCGGGCCCGCGGACCTGGCCACCGGCGCCAGCACCTCGGTCCACATCACGAGCGACACGACCCCGGCCACGTGCGGCACCGTCCACAACGCGGCCTCGGTCACGACCAGCAACGACGGCTCCGACAGCGACACCTCGGACATCGCGGTCCTGTGCCCCGACGTCCGGATCATCAAGGAAGCCGACAACAGCCCGATCCTGGCCGGCCAGGCCGCCTCGTACACGATCACGGTCTGGAACGCGGGTGAGGGCACCGCCTACGACGTCGAGCTCACCGACTCGCTGCCGGCCGGCCTCGCCTGGACGGACAACAGCGCGCAGTGCGAGATCGCCGCCGGCGTGCTGGCGTGCGACTTCGGCGACCTCGCGAGCGGCCAGCAGGCCAGCGTGACCGTCACGGCCCCGACCTCGGTCGAGCAGTGCGGCAGCCTGCCCAACCTGGCCACGGTCGCGGCCGCCAACGAGGCGGCTGCCGACACGGACGACAACGAGGCGCGCGCGACGATCATCGTGCAGTGCGCCGGGATCGACCTCGTCAAGACTGCCGGCAACGCCGCCGACGGCGACGAGCTCGTGACGGCGTCCGGCGACGTGGTGTTCACCTACCGGGTGACCAACACGGGCACGGCGGCGCTCGAGAACATCAGCCTGATCGACGACAACGCGACCCCGGCGGACACGTCGGACGACGTGGTCGTGACCTGCCCGCAGACGACGCTCGCCGCCGGCGAGTCGATGA
>CAYJOH010000197.1:0-5268 GCA_964371685.1 uncultured Anaerolineaceae bacterium | reverse complement strand
GCGCGGGGCCGCCGCCGCGAAGTCACGCTGAGCGGGTCGCCGCCCGACGACCACGCACGACAACCGCCCAACCCCGACACCACAGAGGACGCACCGTGGCCCCCCGGATCTCGCTGGCGCTGGCCATCCACAACCACCAGCCCGTCGGCAACTTCGGCTGGGTGTTCGCGGAGGTCTTCGACCAGGCCTATCTGCCGATGCTCGAGGCCCTCGAGCGCCACCCGGGCGTCCGCCTCTCGCTCCACTACACCGGCCCCCTGCTGGAGTGGCTGGCGGCCGAGCGGCCCGAGTTCCTGGACCGGCTGGCATCGCTGGTCGCCAGCGACCAGGTTGAGCTCCTCGGCGGCGGCCTGTACGAGCCGGTGCTGGCGTCGCTCCCCGAGCACGACCGGGTCGACCAGCTGACCCGCATGGCCGCCGTGATCGAGGGCATCACGGGGCGCCGCCCGCAGGGTGCCTGGCTGGCGGAGCGCGTGTGGGAGCCGGACCTGCCCACCTCGCTGGCGACGGCCGGCTACCGCTGGACGATCCTCGACGACCAGCACTTCCGGGCGGCGGCGATCCCGGAGGAGAACCTGTGGGGCGCCTACACGACCGATGACCAGGGCCGGCTGCTCACGGTGTTCGGCACCGAGCAGGGCCTGCGCTACCGGATCCCGTTCGGGTCCGTGGAGGACGTCATCGGCTACCTGCGCGACCACGCGACCGAGGCCGGCGACCGGGTCGGGATGATGGGCGACGACGGCGAGAAGTTCGGCGCCTGGCCCACGACCTACGAGCACTGCTGGGGCAGCCGCCGCTGGGTGGAGCGGTTCTTCGAGGCGATCGAGGCCAACGCGGACTGGCTCACGACCGTGACGCCCTCGCAGTGGCTGGACCGGCAGCCCCCGATCGGCCGGCTCTACGTCCCCACCTCCTCGTACGCGGAGATGGGCGAGTGGGCGCTGCCGCCCGGCGAGACCGCCGTGTTCGCGCCGCTCCTGCACCAGGCCGTCGCGGAACGCCGTCCCGAGGCGCGCTGGCTGCGTGGCGGGTTCTGGCGCAACTTCCAGGTCAAGTACCGCGAGATCAACGACCTCCACAAGCAGATGCTCCGGACGTCGGCCAAGGTCGCGTCGATGCCCTCGGGCGCGGACAAGACCGACGCGCTCGACCACCTCCACCGGGGCCAGTCGAACGACTGCTACTGGCACGGGCTGTTCGGCGGGATCTACATCTCGCACATGCGCCTCGCCACGTACGAGCACCTGGTCGCCGCCGAGGACGCCGCGGACGCGATCATCGGCTGGCCGCGCATCGCGCAGCTCACGGACCTCGACCTCGACGGACTGACCGAGGTGTACCTCGCGGACCCGGGCCAGGTGGTCACGGTCAAGCCGGCCGAGGGCGGCGGCATCGGCGGCTGGGACCTGCGCGCCGCACGCCACGCGATGGCCGCCGTCCTGCGCCGCCGGCCGGAGGCGTACCACGAGACGCTCCGGGCGCACGAGGCGAAGCGGCCCGACGACGACGGCCCGGCGGCCGAGGGCGGCGCCCCCGCCTCGATCCACGAGCTGGTGATGGTCAAGGAGCCCGGGCTGTCCCGCCGCCTGTTCTACGACGACCACGAGCGCCGGACGGGCCTGGTGCGGTTCCTGGAGCCGGACGTGACGCCCGAGGCCGTCGCGGCGGCCAGCGAGGCGGAGCTCGGCGACTTCCGCGACGGCGAGTTCTCGGTGGACCATCTCGCGCCCGGGCAGGTCTCGCTGTCGCGGAACGGTACGGCGCACGGCCAGCCGCTCACCGTGGGCAAGACGGTCCGGATGCTCGGCGGCCGCCTGGACCCGGAGCTGGTCATCGAGCTGGAGATCCACCACCGCGGCAGCGACGCGATCGAGACCCGGCTGGGCCTCGAGCTGTCGCTCCACCTCCTGGGCGGCGGCGGCAACCCGTCCGCGTGGTACGACGTCGCCGGCGCCCGCTCGGCCCACGACGGGACCGGCCAGGCGGCCTCGACCGTCGCCCTCGGCTACGGCAACGACTGGGTCGGCGTGGCGGTGCAGGCCTCGATCGACCCGCCCGCCGACGCCTGGTGGGCACCGATCGAGACGATCTCGAACTCCGAGGCCGGCTTCGAGCGCGTGTACCAGGGCAGCGGCCTGCTGGTCTCGTGGCCGGTCCGCCTGGCGCCCGGCGAGACGCGACGGTTCGCGGTGCGCCAGGCCGTGACCGTCGCCCGCGACCGGGCGGCGGAGGAGGTCGCGGCACGCGCGTGAGCACGGGTCACAGCCGTCGGGGCCGCCTCGGGTGAGCCGCGGCCGTCTCGTCGTCCACGCGCACTTCTACCAGCCGGGGCGGGTGGACCCGTTCTCGGGTCACGTGCCCGCCGACGCGTCCGCGGCGCCGTTCCGGGACTGGAACGCGCGGATCACCGCCGAGTGCTATCGCCCGAACGCGGAGCGAGCGGTGTTGCCGTCACTGTCGTGGGACCTGGGACCCACGCTCGCGGACTATCTCGCGGCCGAGGCCCCGGACGTGCTGGCGCGGTTTGCCGCGGCCGGCGCCTCGGGCATCGCGCAGGCCTACCACCACTCGATCCTGCCCCTGGCCCCGGTCCACGACCGGCGCACCGAGGTCCTGTGGGGCCTGCGCGACTTCGAGCACCGATTCGGGCGGCGGGCCACCGGGCTGTGGCTGCCCGAGACGGCGGTGGACCTGCCGACGCTCCGGGTCCTCGCCGAGGCCGGCGTGCGGGCCACGATCCTCGCCCCGTGGCAGGCCGACGTGCCGCACGTGGACGTGCGCCGCCCGTACCGCGTGGACGTCGGCGGGGAGCGGCACCTCGTCGTGGCGTTCTACGACGGCGAGCTATCGGCGGCCGTCTCGTTCGAGCCCTCGACGACCGCCGACGCGGACCGCTTCGCGCGCGAGCGCGTCGCGCCGCGCCTCGGGGTCGGGATGCCCGACGGGACCCCGCCCATGGCGCTGGTCGCGAGCGACGGCGAGCTGTACGGCCACCACCAGCCGTTCCGGGACCTGTTCCTCCAGCGGCTGGTCGCGCCGGATCCCGCCCACCCCGACCGCGGCTTCGACGTCGTGGACCTGGCCACGGCGGTCGCCGAGCGCGAGGGTCACCCGCATCCCCTGATCCGGGTGCGCGACCGGACGTCCTGGAGCTGCCACCACGGGGTCGCCCGCTGGTCCGGCGAGTGTCCGGACGTGGCGGACGGGCGCTGGAAGGCCCCGCTGCGGGCGGCCTTCGACCGGCTGGCGGGGGCCATCGATGCCGTCACGGACCGGGTGGGCCGCGACCTGCCCGGCGACGTCGACCCGTGGGCGGCGCGCGACCGCTTCGTCGACGTGGTGATCGGCGCCGCGGAGCCGGAGGCGTTCGCCGCCGGGACGCTCGGCGCGCGGGCCGGGGCGGCGGACCGACGGCGGCTGCTGCACCTGATGGAGGCGCAGCGCTGGCGCCTGGCGATGTTCGCCTCCGACGGCTGGTACTGGGACGACCCGGCACGCCCCGAGACCCGCCAGGTGCTGCGGGCCGCCGCCCGGGCCGTGCGGCTGGTGGACGGTCTCGCCGGGACGACGCTCGAGCGCCGGCTGGTCGACGACCTCACGACGCTCCGCTCGCCCCACCTGGGCATCGATGGCGCGACGATCTACCGGCAGTCGCTCAGCGAGGTCGGGCAGCCGCCGCCCCACGCCTGACGCGCCGCGCGGTGGACGGCCGCCGCTCGCGGGCCCGGGAATCCAACGACCCCCGGTGTGACCCGGGGGTCGTCGTTCTTGGCGCCGGAAGGAGGGGGAGGGTCGGCGCCAGGGATGTGGTGGCGGGATCAGCCGATCCCGACGGGATTGGACGGGTGGTGCGGGTCGTCGAACCCATCCCGCGAGTCCACGCCGAACTCGCTCGCCGTGACAGCGAACGCGCCGAGGAGCAGGATGGTGACGGCGAGGAGGAGGAGTTCCATTGGGATCTCGGCTTCTGGGCCTGTCTGCGTGGGACGCTTCGATTGATATAGTCAACTAGGCCAAGCAAGACGATAGTTGGACTACTCCACTGTGTCAAGTAGTCGGAATGGCCCTGCCGTACCCGCCGAACGGCTCGCCGTGACCGGGACCGTCCCGGGACATCACGAGCTGGACATCGAGCGCGATTCGGACGTCCCGATCTCCACCCAGATCTACTGGCAGCTCGCCTACCAGATCGAATCGGGCCGGCTCCAGCCCGGGACCCGGCTGCCGCCCGTGCGCGAGCTCGGTGCCGTGCTGCGCGTCAACCCCAACACCGTCCGCGCGGTGTACCGGCGGCTGGCCGACGCCGGGTACGTGATCGGGCGCCACGGGGCGGGGACGCGGGTGGTGGACCGGCCGCCCGTGCGCCGGGGGTCGGACGCGCTGGCCGGGATCGTCGCCGAGACGCTGCGCCGCGCCGCCCAGCTGGGGTTCACGCCCGACGAGGTGGCCCAGGCCACCTTCACCGCCGCCACCGAGCGCAAGCGGCCCGGCCCGCACGTGCGCGTCCTGTTCGCCGAGTGCACGACCGCCGATGCGAACGTGGACGCCGAGCGGATCAACGAGGCCTTCCCCGACCGGGTGGAGGCGATCCCGTTGCTGCTCGAGGAGCTGCCGGACCGCCTCGACCGCTACCACTACGACCTGGTGGCGACCACGACGTTCCACGCCGACGAGGCGCAGGCCTACGTCGCGGGCCGCGTCCCGGTGGTGGCGATGCTCGTGGGGCCGGGCTACATGTCGCTCGTCCACGAGGTCGCCGGGCTGCCCTCGGGCTCGAAGGTGGGGCTGGTCTGCGGCTCGTCGCGCGGGGTCGAGAACATCGCCGAGGTCCTGGTGCTCGCGGGGGCCACCGGGGTCGACATCATCTCGGCGGTCGCACACACGGACGAGGAGATCGAGCTCGTGGACCGCGAGGCGGACCTCGTGCTGCTGTCTCGCGAGGCGATGGCGCTGGGCCTCGAGAACCGGTTCGAGCGGCCCGAGCGGCTCCGGGAGTGGACGTACGAGTTCGATCCCGCCGCGTTCGAGCTCCTGCGCCGCGCGGTCGAGCGGGTGGACGCGGCCCGCGAGGTCGGGGGCGGCTGACCGGCCCTCGCCGCGGGCCGCCGGTCGCCGCCGGCGGTCCCTCGCCGCGCCGGGGCCCTTCGCCGCGCCGGGGCCCCTCGCCGCGCCGCCGAGCGGGTGAACGCGCCCATCACGTGCAGTTCGAGCCGCCCAGCGGCCGCCCTGTGCGGCGGGTAGTTGAGCTTGAACCGGTTTCGTGAC
>CAYJOH010000196.1:1448-5276 GCA_964371685.1 uncultured Anaerolineaceae bacterium | reverse complement strand
GGATCCACCCGCGGATCGCCGAGGTCTACGAGGGCGGCGCGTCGCATGCCTGGTACAGCGACCGGTGGGCGCGCGGCGCGTTCGCGATGTTCGCGCCCGAGCAGCAGACCCAGCTCCAGGCCGACATCGTCAGCCCGGAGGGCCGGATCCACTTCGCGGGCGAGCACTGCTCGCTGTACCACGCGTGGATCCAGGGGGCGCTGGAGTCCGGGATCCGGGCCGCGCAGGCGATCCACGAGGCGCCCGCTTCCTGACACGCCGGCCCGAGGCCCGCCCGCGCCCCTGCAAGCCCGATTGCGCGATACTCGTGCCGAGACCTCGCCACCACAGGGAGCCGAACGCGTGAACCCGACGACCGCCCTCAACCGCGCGGGGCAGAGCCTGTGGCTCGACACCATCACCCGCGACCTGCTGACCAGCGGCACCCTTCAGCACTACATCGACGACCTGGCCGTCACCGGCCTCACCTCCAACCCGACGATCTATGACAAGGCGATCGGCGGCTCGTCCGCGTACGACGACCACGTCCGATCCGCCGCCGCCCGCGGCGCGGGCGCCGAGGAGCTGTTCTTCGGCGCCGCGCTCGACGACCTCACCCGCGCCGCCGACCTGTTCCGGCCGGTCCACGACCTGACCGGCGGCGTGGACGGGTTCGTGTCGCTCGAGGTGTCGCCCGTTCTCGCCTACGACCGCGCGGCCACCACCGAGCAGGCGGCCCGGCTCCACGCGATGGGCGGCAGGCCGAACCTGTTCATCAAGATCCCGGGCACGCCGGAGGGTCTGGGCGCGATCGAGGATTCGATCTTCGCCGGGATCCCGATCAACGTGACGCTGCTGTTCTCGCCGGCCCAGTACCTGGCCGCCGCCGAGGCGTACACGCGGGGCATCGAGCGGCGGGTCGAGGCGGGGCTGCCCGCGTTCGTCGCGTCGGTCGCGTCGGTGTTCGTGAGCCGCTGGGACGGGATCGTGGCCGACCGCGTCCCGGACGAGCTCCAGCTCCAGCTCGGGCTCGCCATCGGGCGGCGGCTGTACGTGGACTACCGGCGGTTCTTCGCCACCGATCGCTGGCAGCGGCTGCTCAACGTGGGCGCCCACCCCCAGCGCCTGCTGTTCGCGAGCACGGGCACGAAGGATCCGACCGCGTCGGACATCCTGTACGTGGCTGGCCTGGCGGCGCCCCACACCGTGAACACCATGCCCGAGGGCACGCTGCTCGCGTACTCGGACCACGGGCGCTTCGACCGGCTGCTGTCGGCGGACCCGGCGGACCCGGCCGCGGACCTCGCCCGGTTCACCGCCGCGGGCATCGACATCGAGGCCGTGGGGCTCGAGCTGCAGCAGAAGGGCGCGGCGGCGTTCGTCGCGTCGTGGACGTCACTGCTGGAGCGGATCGCCGCCAAGACCGCGGAGGTCGCCGCCGCGCGGTGAGCGTGACGGGCGCCCCGCTCGACGCCGACATCGCGGCGGCCGTCGCCGCGTCGCACCTCGCCGGCCTCGAGCACGGACTGGTCGCCGGGCTGGTCGCCGACGGCACGCGGCTGCGCGTGCCCGCCGGCGCGACGCTCCGGCGGGTCGGGGACACCGGGCCCCACGTGGAGCTGGTCGTGGCCGGCTGGCTGCGGATCTTCGTCACGGCCGTCGACGGGCGGACGCTCACGGTCCGGTACTGCCGGCCGGGGTCGCTCCTCGGCGTGGCGTCGCTGTTCCAGCCGCCGTACGCGATGCCGGCCTCCATCCAGGCGCTCGTGGACGCCGACGTGCTCGCGCTCCGGCCGTCGGTCGTGCGGGCCGCCGCGGAGCGGGAGCCCGCGGTCCTGCGCGCGCTGGCGGACGAGCTCTCGGAACGGGTGCTCGCGTTCGTCGGCGAGATCCCGGGCAACGCCTTCGGCACCGTGCGCCACCGGGTGGCGAGGCACCTGCTGGACCTCGCATCCGAGCGCCAGCAGGGCCCGGCCCTCGTGGCGCCGATCAGCCAGCAGGCGCTCGCGGACGCCGTCGGCAGCGCACGCGAGGTGGTCGTGCGGGTCCTGCGCGACCTGCGCGCCGAGGGGATCGTGGAGACGCGGCGCAACGGCATCGTGATCCGGGCCCCGGGGCGACTGCTGGCGGAGACGTACCCGTCTGGAACCCAGGTTCCCGTGGACGCGGCCGGAGGTCGCTGACGGCGAGCGGCGCCGCGGTCATCGTTCGCATGGTCGCTGCGTCCCGGATGGCTCGTCCGCGGCGGCCGCCCTCCCGGGCGAGACCAAGCGGCGAGCCACGCGGGGGACCACCCCATGCAGCATCCAGGCTTCCTCTACTTCGCCATGCTCCTCGACGCGGGCGCCCGGCCGGTGCCGTACGCGGACGAGGATGCGCCGCCCGATGTCGCGGCGCCGCCCGACGTCGTCGGCCCGGCGCGGTCGCCCGGCGCCGGCGGCGGCATCGGTCCGCGGGTGACCCGGAGTCGCGATGCCCGGCCGGCGAGCGGCCGCTTGCGCACGGTCGCGTGGCTGGGCGACGTTCGGAGCCTCGTCACGGGCCTCGGCGCCCGGGTCCGGAGCGGCTGACCGGCGCGACCGGGACAACCGCGATCCAGGGCGCGACACGCGCGACCCGGGGACGCGACACGCGCGACCGGCACGCGACGGGCTAGGCCGCGATCTCCCCGTCGGGCTCGGCCTTGGCCTCGTCGCCGGCGGGCCGCAGGTCCACCTCCACGACGCGTCCTCGGTGGACGATCGAGAACGCCAGCCGCCGCCAGTGGGCCGGCAGGTTCGCGTTGGTCGTGACGGTGTCGCCGTCGAGCCGGAGGCCCGCGAAGCCGAACACGAGCGCCTGCCACAGGCCGCCCGCGGACGCCCCGTGGACGCCGTCGGACGCGTTGCCGCGCGCGTCGCCGAGATCGGCCCGGGCCGCGAGCATGAAGTGCCGGTACGCGTCGTCGGCCGCACCCGTCCGCGCCGCCAGCAGGGCCTGGATGGCCGGCCCGAGCGAAGAGCCGTACGCGTGGTCGGTGCGGGCCGTGTAGTAGTCGTAGTTGGCGGCCAGCGTGCGCTCGTCGAACAGGTCGGGCAGCAGGTAGGCGAGCATCAGCACGTCGGGCTGCTTGATGACCTGCGTCCCGGTGACCCCTTCGATGCCCAGGATCGACTGCATCGACCGGCGGTGCTCCGCGAAGTCGGCGAGGTCCACGTCGCGCAGCCCGAAGTAGCCGCGGAACTGCTCCACGAGCCCCGTCGCCGGGTCGTGGCCGAGGTGGATCCGGGCGGCCACGTGCCGGAACCGCTCCACGAGCCGCGCCGCCTCGGCGGGTGATCCGGCCAGCGCCGTGGCCCGGTCGGGGGCGCGCTGGGCAAGCCACTCCACGAGCTCCGCGGCGGTGCGCAGGTGCCACGCGGCGAGGTAGTTGGTGAACGCGTCGTCGTCGACGTGGTCGTGGTACTCGTCGGGCCCGATGACGTCGCGGAAGCGGTACACGCCGCCGTCCGCGTCCCACTCGGCACGGGACGCCCAGAACCGCGCCGTGTCGATCACGAGCTCCGCGCCCCGCTGGGCCATGAACGCGTCGTCGCCGGTCGCCCGCCAGTACGTCGTCACGGCGTGGGCGATGCAGGCCGAGATGTGGATCTCGATGTCGCCAGTCCAGATGCGCGTCAGCCGGGTCGGGTCGTCCCAGTGCGGGAGCCAGGTGGGCGTGACCTCGTCGCCGGTCGAGGCGCTCTCCCACGGGAACTGCGCGCCGTCGAAGCCGTTCGCGGCCGCCTTCCGGCGGGCGGCCGGGAGCCGATGGTAGCGGTACGCGAGCAGGTTGCGGGCGATCTCGGGCTGGGTGTGGGTGAAGAACGG
>CAYJOH010000196.1:0-1348 GCA_964371685.1 uncultured Anaerolineaceae bacterium | reverse complement strand
AGCGGTACGCGAGCAGGTTGCGGGCGATCTCGGGCTGGGTGTGGGTGAAGAACGGCAGCATGAACGTCTCGGTGTCCCAGAACACGTGCCCCAGGTAGCCGAAGCCGGACAGCGTCTTGGCGCCGATGCTCGCCTGCTCGTCGCCCCGGGGGCCGGCGATCAGCAGCTGGTAGATCGAGAAGCGCGTCGCGAGCTGCGCCTCGGGGTCCCCCTCGATCCGGACGTCCGAGACCGCCCACGCGGCACCCCAGGCCTCCGCCGAGGCCGCGTGGAGCCGGTCGAAGCCGCTGTCGGCGAGCCCGGCCAGGTGCCGGTCGGCCGCGTCCGCCGGCGCCTCGACCTCGCGCGACGTGACGACGGCAACGATCTTCTCGAACGCCGCGGCGGTCCCCCGCTCGGCGGTCCAGCGCGCCACGAGCGTGGGCGCCTCGCGGACGTCCCAGGCCTCGTGCCGGGCGTCGGTGCCGGCGACCCGGACGCGCATCGCGAGGCCGAGCCGCGTGTCGCCGCCCCGGACGTGGAGCGCGACCGACGCGGCCGCGCCGCTCGTCCGCTGCCAGTCCCAGGCGAGGTGCGCGCGGCCGTCATTGTCGGGGTGGGCGTCGAGCGGCGCCCGGACCTCGACCTCGGCCGCCCGATCGAGCGGGGTGACGGTCACCCGCACGGCGGCCAGCCACGGGTCTGCGAGCGAGACGAAGCGCTCGAATTGCAGCCGCGACCGCCGGCCCGCGGCGTCGCGCCACGTGACCTCGCGCCGGAGCAACCCGGTGCGGAGGTCGAGCTCCCGCCGGTAGGCGACGACCTCGCCCCGCGTCATGTCGAACCGCTCGCCGTCGACGAGGACGTCGAGCGCGGCCCAGTCGGGGAGGTTGGCCAGCTCGGTGATGGCGAGCGGGTGCGGGGCGAAGACCCCGTGCGCGAGCGTCGCCGCCCAGTCGCCAGGGAAGCCCTCCTCGAAGCTGCCGCGCGTGGCGAACCGGCCGTTGCCGATGGTGAACGCCGTCTCCTGCGCGCGGAGCCGGGCAGGCTCGAACGCATCCTCGGTGAGGAGCCAGGGATCGTCGGGCTGGTTGTGGTGCTGGGCTCCGGTCAAGCGATGGCTCCGGGACAGAACGCGGGACGGACTGTCGGTCCCTTGGGCGCGGGGTCATCGTCGCTGCCGCGAATCATGCCGCGCCAGAGCCCAGAAGTCCCGGCCGTCCCGACACACGGCCCGGGCGACGCCGGGTCGTCGGTCACGCGGTTGCCCACCGGGCGCGCCGCCCGCCAGGCAGCCCTTGCCATCCAAGGTGGTATACGTATACTGCCACATATAGTTATGCCAGCCGACCGGAGATACGATGCCCAC
>CAYJOH010000195.1:0-5287 GCA_964371685.1 uncultured Anaerolineaceae bacterium | reverse complement strand
CGCATGCCCACCGGGCCGGACGGGGGGGGCGGGGATCGCCCGGCCCCTAGGACGCCCCGGGCGCCAGGCTGGGCAGCGGCGGCGTGCTGGCCAGCGGGTGGCCACCGGCATCGACGAACCGGACCGGGACGACCATCCCCTTCTGCCAGTGGCCCGGGATGTGGCAGCCCACGAACCAGCCGCCGGTGGCCCCGGCCGCGTCGGCGGGCACGGTCCAGGTCACGTCCAGGCGCTCCCCCGACGCGACGACGACCCGCACGCCCTCGAACCCCGGCGGTCCGTCGACCACGGGCGTCGGGCCGGGCGGATGACCGACCGTCGCGCCTTCGGCCGCCTCCCAGGCGAGTTGGGCGTCGATGTCGCCGAGGATCGCCTCGTGGACCTCGAGGCCCCCGTTGACCACGTGCAGCAGCACCGTCTCGCCCGGGACCAGGTCCACCACCGATGGCACGAACGCGTAGTCGCGGGCCACGATGTTCAGCTCGCGGGGGAGGCCGCTCGTGCCCGGCGTGACCGGCGGGGTCCAGGCCGGGGCGCCCGCGTCGCAGCCCGCGACGAGGAGCACGGACAGGCCCGCCAGGGCGACGGCTGCGCGGCGGAGCGGCTGGCGACGGGACGCGGTTCGCATCGCGCCATGATGCGGGAGATCGGCCCGATGCCACGTGGCGCACCATGCCTTGACACCGCGTGTCGGCGCCGACTAGCGTGCGCGCACTCCGAGCGGCCGCCGAGGGGATCGAGTGGCGCCGCGCCCGATACCCCCACCCCGACGCCTGCCCGGCGTCCCAGGAGACCGGACCCCGAGTGACGACCCTCGCCACGGACCAGGTGACCGCCGCGCGCCGCGAGGGCGGCTCGGCCGGCGCCGTCCGGCTGGAGCGGCTCGAGAAGCGCTACGGGGACGTCGTCGCCGTCGACGGCATCGATCTCGAGATCGCCGACGGCGAGTTCTTCTCGATGCTCGGGCCGTCGGGGTCGGGCAAGACGACGACGCTGCGCATGATCGCCGGCTTCGAGATCCCCACCGCTGGCCGGGTCCTGCTCCACGGCGCCGACGTCACGCGACTCGCCCCGTTCGAGCGCGACGTCAACACCGTGTTCCAGGACTACGCCCTGTTCCCGCACATGTCGGTGGGCGAGAACGTGGCCTACGGGCTCCTGGTCCGCAAGGTGGCGCGGCCGGAGCGCGAGCGGCGGGTCGCCGAGGCGCTGCGGATGGTCCGCCTCGAGGGCTACGACCGACGCAAGCCCGGCCAGCTATCGGGCGGCCAGCGGCAGCGGGTGGCCCTCGCGCGCGCGCTCGTGAACCGCCCGCGGGTCCTGCTGCTCGACGAGCCGCTGGGCGCCCTGGACCTCAAGCTCCGCGAGGAGATGCAGATCGAGCTCAAGGCGATCCAGCAGGAGGTCGGGATCACGTTCATCTACGTGACCCACGACCAGGAGGAGGCGCTCACGATGAGCGACCGGATCGCCGTGTTCAACCAGGGCCGGATCGAGCAGGTCGGGGCGCCGGCCGAGGTCTACGAGCGCCCGGCGACGCGCTTCGTGGCCGGGTTCGTGGGCACCTCCAATCTGCTGACCGGGGCGGCGGCGGAGGCGATCGTCGGCCGGCGCGGGACGTTCACCGTGCGCCCCGAGAAGATCCGCCTCGCCTCCCCCGACGCGACGCCCGGCGACAGCGAGATCGACGCCCCGGGGATCGTCCGCGAGGTCGTGTACGTGGGGCCGGACACCCGCTACATCGTGACGCTGGACGCGGGCGCGGAGCTCGTGGTCACCCAGCAGAACCTCTCGACGTCCTCGATGGAGGCGCTCGAGCAACGGGGCCGGGCGGTCCGGCTCATCTGGAAGCGGCAGCATTGCCTCCCCGTCGCGGACGGGGGGCGACCTGTGGAGGAGGAGACAACCGCATGATCAATCGGAGGATCATGGCGCTGGGCGCCGCCGCGGCGATCGTCGTGGCCGCCTGTGGAGGTGCCTCGGGCACCCCCGCGCCCAGCCTGCCGACGTCCATCGGCCCCGGGGAGGGTGAGCTGAACCTCATCATCTGGGCCGGCTACGCCGAGCGCGGCGCCGTGGACCCCGCCTACGACTGGGTGACCCCGTTCGAGACGAAGACCGGCTGCAAGGTCAACACGACCGACATGACCGACTCCAACAACGGCGTCGCGCTCATGCAGTCCGGCGACTACGACGGCATCTCGGCGTCCGGCGACGCGACCACGCGCCTGATCGCGGGCGGCATCGCGGCCCCCGTGAACACGGCCATCCTGCCCAACTACGCGAACGTGTTCGAGGGGCTCAAGAACCTGCCCCACAACACCGTTGACGGCGTCAACTACGGCGTCCCGCACGGCCGCGGCCCGAACCTGCTCATGTACAACACCGAGGTCGTCACGGCGGAGCCCACCAGCTGGGAGCCCGTGTGGAGCGGCGAGTACGGCGGCAAGGTCAGCATCTACGACTCCTCGATCTACATCGCGGACGCCGCGCTGTACCTCATGACCACCAAGCCGGACCTGGGCATCAAGAACCCCTACCAGCTCAACGAGGCGCAGTTCGCCGAGGCGGTCGCGCTGCTCGAGAAGCAGCGTGACGCGGGCGCCCTGTACTGGGGCACCTACAGCGACCAGGTCGCGTCCTACGCGGCCGGCGACGTGGTCGTCGGGACGTCGTGGCAGTTCCAGGTCAACCTCATGCAGGCCGAGGGCAGCCCGATCGCGGGCGTGCTCCCGGCCGAGGGCTCGACCGGCTGGTCCGACACCTGGATGATCGCCGCCAAGGCGAAGCACCCCAACTGCATGTACCTGTGGATGGACCACATGATGTCGGCCGAGGCCAACGGCCAGGCGACGGTGTGGTTCGGCGAGGCGCCGACCAGCCCGCAGGCGTGCGAGTACGCCGAGACCCTGTCCCCCGGCCACTGCGACCTGACGCACGCCCAGGACGAGGCCTATTACGACAAGATCTGGTACTGGAGCACGCCCCAGGCGGACTGCGCGGACGACGACTCCGCCACCACCTGCAAGGACCAGGACGACTGGGTCGAGGCCTGGACCAAGATCCGCGGCGCCTGAGCCACCGGCGCCACGCTCGCGACCTGCACGAAGGGCTCCCCGGCACCGCCCGGGGGGCCCTTCGACCTCGCCGGACCACCCGGCCGGATGACCTCAGCCAGCCCGAATGACCGCCCGATGACCGCAGCCACCCCCCGATGAGCACACCCACCGCCCCCGATCCGGCGCGGCCGGGGCGCCCCGGCGCCGTCCGCCGACTGTCCGCGTGGCTCCACCCGCGCCGGCGGCTCCAGCTCGGCTTCCTGCTGTCGGGTCCGCTCGGCTGGCTGACGATCGCCTACTTCGGCTCGCTGGCGATCCTCCTGCTCAACGCCTTCTGGGCGAAGGACGCGTTCACCGGCCGGGTCGAGCCGTTCGCCTGGTCAATCGACGCGTTCAAGGACCTGCTGGCCAGCGACGTGTACACCGTCATCGGCCTGCGCACGCTGGGCATGGCCGCGCTGGTCACGGTCACCGACGCGATCCTCGCCTTCCCCATCGCCTATTACATGGCCCGCATCGCGTCGCCGCGGGTCCGCAACCTGCTGGTGATCGCGGTGCTCATGCCCCTGTGGGCCGCGTACCTCGTCAAGGTCTATGCCTGGCGGACCATCCTCCAGGGCGGTGGCGTGCTGGAGTGGGCGCTCACCCCGCTGGGGATCGAGGCGCCGGGGCTGGACGAGCTGGCGAACACCTGGGTCGTCCTGTCCTACCTGTGGCTGCCATACATGATCCTGCCGATCTACGCGGGCCTGGAGCGGATCCCGGGCTCGCTGCTGGAGGCGTCCGCGGACCTCGGCGGCCGCGCCGGGACGACCTTCCGGCGGGTCATCCTGCCGCTCGTGTTCCCGGCCCTCGTTGCGGGCTCGATCTTCACGTTCTCGCTGACGCTGGGCGACTACATCACGCCGGACCTGGTGTCCGACGCGAAGTTCATCGGCAACGTGATCTACGACAACTCGAGCCTCGGCAACCTGCCGCTGGCCGCGGCCTACTCGCTGGCGCCGATCGTGGTCATGACCGTCTACCTGCTCGTGGCGCGCCGGCTAGGCGCGTTCGAGTCCCTGTGAGCCGGGCCCGTGACTGAGTCGCGCGCCACCAGGATCGCCCTCCGCATCGCGACGGCCCTCGTGCTGTCGTTCCTGTACCTCCCCCTGATCGTCCTCGCGATCTACGCGTTCAACCCCAGCCGGCTCCAGGCCTGGCCGCCGACCGGGTTCACGCTGCACTGGTTCGGCGAGGCGGCGTCCAACCCGGCGCTGATCCGCGCGGTCGTCAACTCGCTGCTGGTCGGCACGTTCGCCACGATCGTGGCGCTGGTGCTCGGCACGCTGGCGGCGCTCGCCGTCCAGCGCCACGCGTTCTTCGGCCGCCAGGCCATCTCGTTCCTGCTCGTGCTGCCGATCGCGCTGCCCGGCGTGGTCACCGGCATCGCGCTGCGGACCTCGTTCGTCACGCTGGGCATCGACTTCGGCCTGCTGACGATCGTCATCGGCCACGCGACGTTCTGCGTCGTCATCGTCTACAACAACGTCATCGCCCGGCTGCGCCGCCTGCCGCGGTCGCCCGAGGAGGCGTCGGCGGACCTCGGCGGGGACGCGTTCACCACGTTCCGGCGCGTGACGCTGCCGGGCATGCGCACGGCCCTGCTGTCGGGCGGGCTGCTGGCGTTCGCGCTGTCGTTCGACGAGATCATCGTCACCAACTTCACCGCGGGCGCCGGGACGCAGACGATCCCGATGTGGATCCTGACCGCGATCCAGCGTCCGACCGAGCTCCCGGTCGTCAACGTCGTGGCGCTGGTCCTCGTCCTGGCCAGCGTGATCCCCGTCTACCTCGCCTCGAAGGTGTCGTCCGAGGGCGCGATCGCCGGCGGGCGCGGCTGACGGCCAGCTACCAGCGGCGGCCGTGCCCACAGCAGCCGGCGCGCCGGTCCTCGCTCACAGCCATCGCTTCGCTCCATCGACCACGCAGGCGAGCGCGAGCGTGAGCGCGGGCGGCATGAGGGGGAGCGCCGCGGCGAGGCGGCGCAGCCGGACGGACATCGGCACGACCTCCCGCCCGGCCGGCCTGGCCGGGCGCTGACCGCGAGCGATCCCTCCGAGGAGTGCCCGATCGCCAGCGCGGGGCCGCAGTATCGCGATCGCCGCTTATCCGCCACTTACGCGGCGGGGCGCGAACGGCTCGGGAAGCCCGTCCGGATCGGCCGAACGGCCCTCTCGCAACCCGGC
>CAYJOH010000194.1:0-5308 GCA_964371685.1 uncultured Anaerolineaceae bacterium | reverse complement strand
CCGGCCGAGTTCAACGGCGAGGTCATCGCGCCACCCGGCATGACCGAGACCGCGCAGCGGGCCGGCCACATCCCCGGCGCCGCGTCGATCCCGTGGGCCCAGACCGTCCGGGAGGACGGCCGGTTCAAGAGCGCGGACGAGCTGGCCGCCCTGTACGCGGCCAAGGGCGTGACGCCGGAGCGCGACGTCATCGCCTATTGCCGGATCGGCGAGCGCTCGTCGCACTCGTGGTTCGTGCTCCACGAGCTGCTCGGGTTCGGGCGGGTCCGCAACTACGACGGATCGTGGACCGAGTGGGGCTCGATGGTCGGCGTGCCGATCGAGAAGACGCCGGCCCCCGCGGGCTGAGGCGAGGCTCAGAGCATCCCCGGGTTCGGGACCAGGCGGGCCGGGTCCACGAGGCCCGGCTCGCTGGCCATGTACTGGTCGCGATCCGTCACCTGGAAGCCGAGGTCGAGGAGGGCGCGGAGCACCGGGCTGGGGCCCATCACGGCCGCCATCACCGCCCCGCCACGGCCGGCGCGCCGGAGCGCGGCCAGGGTGGGGGCGACCGGGTCGGCGCCGGGGCGGACGACCATGCGGTCGATGACCCGCACGGACGAGACCTGGCGGGCGCGGGCGTGGGCGATCGCGACGACCTCGTCGTGCTCCGCGACGACGAACGAGTCGGCCTCCGCCTGCGACGCCCAGAACGCGTGGTCGGTCGCGCGGTCGACGCCGGTCCACGCGCGCTCCAGGGCGGCCAGCTCGTCGGGGCCCGCCGACGCCAGCTCCAGGCCCGCCGGCGCCGGCGGCAGCGCCGGCGACGCGCCCTCGACGTACAGGGACGCCCACAGGGGCGCCATCCCCGCCCGCACGTAGAGCGGCAGCGAACGGGGGTCGTCCGAGGCGAACGTCGTCCGCCGGGGGGCGTCGCCGAATACCGCCGCCAGCAGCGGTCGACCGATCCCGTGGCCCAGCAGGTCCGGCCGGACGAACAGGTCGGCCAGGTGGACGGCGACACCCGCGTCCACGGTCGCGCCGAAGGCGACGATCTCGTCGCCCGACTGGCTGACCATCGCGCGGTGGTGGGCAACCAGGTGGGCGACGTAGGGCCCCACGATGTCCACGCTGCGGACTGGGCCGTCGTTGCCGTGGGCGGCGAGGATCGACCGGATGGCCGGGATGTCGTCCGGGGTCGCGGCGCGGATCGCCGGCGCCGCTGTCAACCCCACCTCAGGCCGTTGCCGCCCGCGGCCCGCGCCCGAACCGCTCCATCACGCCCACTAGCCGGTCCTCGTCCAGGGCGTGCGCGGTGATGCCGTCGCGGCCGGTCATCGTCCGCGCGGCCAGGAGCGCGTTGAGGATCGCGGCCTCGGTGGCCTCGGCCGTCGCCTTGAACAGCGGCGTGAGCCGGTTGTCCGGGACCATCCGCACGTCGATCGTGGGCGCGTGCGCGGCGCCGGGTTCGTCCGCGGCGGACAGGCCGCGGTTGCCGGTCGCAAAGGCGAGGATGAGGTCGCCCGAGGAGTGGTTCGCGGTGCTGCCCATCCTGGCCAGCCCCAGGCCAGCCCTTTGCGCGAGCCGGTCGCACTGGTGCGGGATGAGCGGGGCGTCGGTCGCGACGACGATGATGATCGAGCCGGCGCCCGGGGCCGGGGCGGGGCCGGACGTCTCGTCGTCGGGCGGGTATGGCGAGGGCACCTCCGAGACCGGGATCGCCTCGCCGACGGGCACGCCGTCGATCCGGAGCTGGTCGCGCTCGCCGTAGTTGGCCTGGACGAGGACCCCCACGGTCCAGCCGCCGTCCGCCTCCGCCACGACGCGCGACGCGGTGCCGATCCCGCCCTTGAACTCGTGGCAGATCATGCCGGTGCCACCGCCGACGTTGCCCTCCTCGACCGGACCGCCGGCTGCCGAGGCGATCGCCTGGTCCACGTGGACGGGGCGGACGTGCTGGCCGTCAATGTCGTTGAGCAGGCCGTCCCAGGTCTCGCCCACGACCGGCAGCGACCACAGCCCACCGCCGTGGCGGCGGTGGCCGACGGCGTGGGAGACCATCGCGTCGCGGACCGTGCCGACGCTGTGGGTGTTGGTGAGCGCGACCGGCCCGCCGAGCAGCCCGACCTCGCGGATCCACTCGAGGCCCGTGAGCTCGCCGTTGCCGTTCAGGCGGTGGCAGCCCGCGAACACCGGCTCGGCCCAGATGTCATCGTCGTGGGGCCGGATGATCGTGACGCCGGTCCGCACCGGGCCGTCGCCGACGACGAGCGGGCCGTCGCCCCGGATCAGCGTGGCGTGGCCCACGCCGACGCCACGGACGTCGGTGATCGCATCGTGCTCCCCGGGTGCCAGCCGTCCGATGCGAATGCCCAGCTCGCGAGCGCGCACGGTTTCCTCCCAGTCGCCAAGCCTCATCGCGGCCGCTGAACGGCCGCCCCCCTATCATCGCCGCGTGCGTACCGTTCCGGAAGCCAGTCCTGCACGGCGCGGCGGCCCGGTGCTCCTGCGGCTACCCGCGCTCGATGCCGTGGCGCCCATGGACGCCGCCGAGGCGTTCCGCGACCTGCCGGGCCTGGCGTTGCTCGAGAGCGCTCGGCCGGGCCGGACGGGTCGCTGGAGCTACCTGTGTGCGGACCCCCTCGCGGTGCTCGACGCGCCGGCCGAGGGCCTGGCCCCGTTCGCGGAGGCACGTGCGCTGCTGGCGCGCATGGGCGCCGGGGCGTCCGAGGACCCCGCCGCGCCACCCTTCGGCGGCGGCCTCGTCGGGTTCCTCGGCTACGACCTGGGCCGCCGGTTCGAGCGGCTGCCCTCGCTGGCACGCGTGGACCAGCACCTGCCGGTGCTGCGACTCGCGCTGCACGATTGGGTGATCGCGTGGGACCGGCGCATCGGCGCGGCCTGGCTGCGCGTGCGCGAGGTCGACGGTGACGGCGCCCGTGCGGCCGCCCGGCTGTATCGCGTGCTCGACCGGCTCGACGCGTTCGCCTCGGGCCGCCTGCCCGACCCGACCCCGGTCCCGCACCACGGCTCCCACCTCGAGCGGACGGCGCCGGCAACGTTCGTGTCCGGGACCTCGCACGCGGACTGGCTGGCAGGCGTCGAGGCCGTCCGGGCGGCGATCGGCCGGGGCGACATCTACCAGGCCAACCTGACGCGCCGGCTCGAGGCGCCGTTCGCGGGCGACCCGTGGCCGCTGTTCCGGCGGTTGCGCACCGGGGACCCGGCCCTGTTCGCCGGCTACCTGGACCTGGGCGACTCGCCGGCTTCGGGCGCGCCGCGGGCGCTGCTCTCGGCCTCGCCGGAGCCGTTCCTCGCGATCGATGGCGACGGGGTCGTGTCCACGGACCCGATCAAGGGCACCCGGTCACGGGGCCGCACCCGTGACGAGGACCGGGCGCTGGCGCGCGAGCTCCTGGCCAGCGGCAAGGACCAGGCCGAGAACGTGATGATCGTGGACGTGCTGCGCAACGACCTCGGGCGGGTCTGCGTGCCGGGCACGGTCCGGGTCCCGCGGCTGCTGCGCCTCGAGCGCACCGCGGCCGTCCAGCACCTCGTCACGACCGTCACCGGGCGGCTGCGGCCGGGCCACGACCCGTTCGACCTGCTCGCCGCCTCGTTCCCCGGCGGGAGCATCACGGGCGCCCCCAAGATCCGGGCGATGGAGGTGATCGAGGGCCTGGAGCCGGTGCGCCGCGGGCCGTACTGCGGGGCGATGCTCTGGATCGGGCCGGACGGGCGCATGGGCTCCAGCATCTTGATCCGGACGTTCGTCGCGGACGGCGAGCGGCTGACGCTCCACGTCGGCGGGGGCATCACGTGGCGCAGCGACCCCGAGGCCGAGTGGGACGAGACGGTCGCCAAGGCGCGCGGGCCGCTGTCTTCGATCGGGGCCGTGGAGGTGCCGGCGTGAGCGGCCGTCGTCCGCGCTTCGTGTGGGTGGACGGAGCGGTCCTGCCGGCCGACGCCCCCCACCTCTCGGTGTTCGACCGCGGGTTCCAGCTGGGCGACGGCATCTTCGAGACGCTCCGGGCGCGCGGCGGGCGGTGCGCGGAGCTCGCCGAGCACGTCGCGCGCCTGCGACGCTCCGCGGACGGCCTCGGCATCGAGCTGCCGGACGACATCGCGGCGCGGGTCGAGCGGGGCATCGCGGAGCTGCTCTCGACAGCGGGCCTGGACGGCCCCGGGACCGATGCCTCGATCCGGCTGACGGTCTCCCGCGGCTCGTGGCCCTCCCGGGGGCTGCTGCCACCTGCCGACGAGCACCTCGTGCCCACGATCGTCGTCCAGGCCTGGCCGGTGGTCCCGCCCGTCGCCGGGCACCTGGACCACGGCCTGTCCCTCGTGGCCAGTGCGGTCAGGCGCGACCCGCAGAACCCCCTGGTCTCGCTCAAGACCACCAGCCGCGCGGACTACGTCTTCGCCCGCCTCGAGGCGCGTCGCGCCGGCGCCGACGACGCGCTGTTCCTGACGACCTCGGGCCACCTGTCCGAGTCCACCTCGGCCAACGTGTTCCTCGTCCGCCACGCTCCCGACGGCGTGGTGGAGCTGGCGACGCCCGCCCTCGACTGCGCGATCCTGCCCGGGACCACGCGCTCGTGGCTGCTCCGGTGGGCCGGGTCCGTCGGGCTGCGGACGGTCGAGGGGTGGCTCACGCCGGACGAGCTGGCGGCGGCCGACGAGGCGTTCGTGTGCTCATCGGTGGCCGGGATCCTGCCCGTCACGCGGTTCAACGGCCATCCCGTTGGCAGCGGGCTGCCCGGGTCCTGGACGCTCCGCGCCCGCGCCGACCGCGAGACCTTCATGCGCGGGGCCTGACGCCCAGTGCGCCGGCGAACAGGCCCTCAGGGTCGTTCGCGTGGCCTCCCGCCGAGCCTCGACGAGGCGCTGGCCGGCCGCACAGCCCGTCACCAATGCGGCCAGCCGCCTCGCCCCCCGCTCGGGGTCTCGAAGAACACGACGTCGTGCGGGACAGGGCTGCCGGGCATCGCCCATAAACTATCGGCATGACCCGCGACGAGCTCATCCTGCGGACCCGCCAGCTCATCGCCGAAGGCGAGCGCCTGGACGCGCAGCCCTCGCTCACCGCCCTCCAGACGTGGCTCCAGCTGTCCGACGACCTGCTCGCCCACGCCTGGGGGACGATGGACCGCTACCACCTGTCGTGGCTGATGGTCGGCAAGCCGAAGTCGACCGTGCGCGGGCGCGGCATGACGCCCGATGAGGAAGCTGCCTACGTCCGCGAGGTCGCGTCGCAGAAGACCGCCGCGCTGCGCATGAGCCTCGACGCGGTGGAGCGCCAGGGCATGCCGTTCCGCGGCGAGACCGG
>CAYJOH010000193.1:1761-5317 GCA_964371685.1 uncultured Anaerolineaceae bacterium | reverse complement strand
GCGATGGACGTGATCTCGATCCTGCGCAAGAAGCGCCAGGAGGTCACCCGCTACGAGGTGCTGTCGAACGGCACCCAGATGGACGACCACCCGAACGCGTTCACCCGGATCGACGTGACCCACGTGATCGAGGGCCCGGCCCTCGACGTGGAGGCGGTCCGGCGCGCGATCGAGCTGTCGGCGACCAAGTACTGCTCCGTCGGCGCGACGCTCGCCAGCGGCGTCACCGAGATCCACCACGGCTACGTCGTCCGCGACGGCGCCGGGCCGGAGGTCAGCGCCGAGGTGATCGTGCTCGGGCCCGACACCGACCCCGTCGGCGCCGCGGGCCAGGCCGGCTGAGCGCCGGCGCGGTGGTCGACTGCGTGGCATCGCTGCGGCTGGACCGGCGGTTTCTCGGCTGGGCGCTGGCCTGGACCGCGATCTCGCTCGTCGTCTTCGGGCTCGTCACGGCGATCATCCCCAACCCCGTGTTCGGGCGCCAGATCCCGCCCGAGCCGTTCGCCTACTGGGTGTGGCTCGCGTCGGCGCCGTTGATGGGCCTCGTCGGCGCCACGTACACGGCGCCGCCGCGCGAATCGGCAACGGCGGTCGCCATGCCGCTCGGCAGCGCGACGGCGGTCGCGACGATGCCCGGCGCGGCCGATGACCGCAGCGGCTCCACCCTCGGCACGATCGCCGGGCTCGGGGCGTTCCTCGCCATCGGCTGTCCGGTGTGCAACAAGCTCGCGCTGGTGCTGCTGGGCACGAGCGGCGCGCTCTCGATCTGGGCGCCCCTGCAGCCCGTGATCGGCTGGGCATCGCTGGTCCTCCTGGGCGCGACGCTCGCGTGGCGGTTCCGGCTGCGCAGACGTGGGGGCGCCTGCGCGGTCTGACCGCTCCCGGGCGCGCGGGGCACGGACTGGCCGACACCAGCCCCCGGTATACGTCGTCACTCACGGGGTGCATGACCCGGGGTGCTATCGGCCAACGAACGCGGTTTCAGCGCCGGTCTGGGGCGGGATCGCTGCGCGATGGCCCCGGATTCGATGCACCAGGCGAATGCTGTGCGCCGGACGTCTCCCTGGGCCCTTCCTGGCCAGCGGCGTCCCGCGGCCCACGCGCGGCCGCGTGCAATCTCCATCCGCGCTCCACGACCCCTCCATCGACCGGATGAAGCATGGACCCCGGCACCGAAGGTGGTGTCGCCGGTCCCACCGGCTCCGCAAGGCCCTCGGAGGCTGAACATGAAGCGAATCGGACTCTCACTCGCGGTCGCGGGGCTCGCGCTCCTCGCCCTGGCGACGGTGGTCTCCGCCGCCGGCCCGCGCAACCAGGCAGGCGACCAGGTCCAGGCGCGGGGCACCCTGGCCGCGATCCTCGGCCTGACCCAGGCCGAGGTGATGGACCTCCGCCAGGACGGGATGACGCTGGCCCAGATCGCCGACAAGCAGGGCGTGGACGTCCAGGAGCTGATCGACGCCCTCGTGGCGCGGTGGACCACCCGCATCGACGCCCGGGTCGCCAACGGCGCGCTCACGGACGCCGAGGCGGCCGAGCTCAAGACGCAGCTGGCCGTGAAGGCCAAGGCCATGGTCAACCAGGCGGCCCCGGGCGGGATGCGCGGGTCGGCCGTGGGGGCCGGCCCGGGCGGCATGGGCGGCCGCGGCAACGGTGCCGGTGGCAACGGAACCGGTGTGTGCGACGGCAGCGGCCCCACCCCCTGATCGACGCCCCCTCCCCCGTGGGGACGGCCGGACCTGTTCGCGGGCCCGGCCGTCTCCGTATGCTCGCTCCGACATGAGCCGCATCCTCGTCGTCGACGATGAGCCGCACATCCTGGACATCGTGCGCGCCTACCTCGTGCGCGACGGTCACGAGGTGGTCACCGCGGCCGATGGCGAGGCCGCCCTCGCCCAGGCCCGCGACACCGCCCCGGACCTCGTCGTGCTCGACGTCATGCTGCCCAGGCGGTCCGGGTTCGAGGTCCTCCGCGAGCTGCGCGCCGCGGGCAGCACGGCGGCCGTGATCATGCTCACCGCACGGGACGACGTGATCGACCGCGTGGCCGGCCTCGAGATCGGCGCCGACGACTACGTGACCAAGCCGTTCGAGCCACGCGAGCTCGTGGCCCGCGTCGGCGCCGTGCTGCGCCGGACGGCCGCCGGGTCGACATCGGCCACGCAGGCCGGCGAGGCGGTTGAGGGCACCGCCACCGAGCGCTTCCACGACCTCGAGATCGACGGCGCGGCGCGCGAGGTCCGTCGCGGCGCGGACGCCCTGCCGCTGACCCGCGCCGAGTTCGACCTGCTGGCCACCCTCGCCGCCCATCCGGGCGTGGCCCTTACCCGCGAGCAGCTGGGGGAGCACGTGTTCGGCGAGGCCTTCGATGCCTTCGACCGCACGATCGACAGCCACGTGAAGAACCTCCGCCGCAAGCTGGGGACGACGCCGGACGGAGGCGGGTACGTGGACACCGTGCGCGGCGTCGGCTACCGGGGGGCGCGATCGTGACGCTGCGTTCGCGCCTCGCCGCCGCGTTCGCGCTGGTCGCCCTGCTGACCGCGGTCGCGGTCGCGATCTCGGCGCCGGCGATCGTGGGGCGCGGGTTCGCGCGGATGCAGGCGGAGGGCGCCTCGCCCGGACAGGGCCGCGGCCAGGGCAGCGGCCCGATGGCCGGCCAGCACCTGGAGCAGATCCAGCAGGAGACGATCGTCACCCTCGTGATCGTGGCGGCACTCGCCGTCGGTGCCGCGTCGCTGCTCGGGCTCGGGATCGCCTCGCGCACGGTTCGCCCGCTCGCCCGGCTGGAGTCGACCGCCGCGGCCGTCGCCGGTGGGGACCTGTCCGCCCGGTCGGGGCTCGGGGACCGCAGCGACGAGATCGGGTCGCTCGGACGGTCGTTCGATGCGATGGCGGCGGACCTCGAGGCCGCGGAGGACGCGCGCCGGCGGCTGTTCCAGGACGCCGCGCACGAGCTCAAGACGCCGCTCGCCGTCATCGAGGCGACCACCACGGCGGTGCTCGACGGCGTGTACGCGCACGAGGACCGGCACCTGGAGACCGTGCGCGACCAGGCGCGGCTGCTGTCGCGGATCGTGGACGACCTCCGGACGGTGAGCCTCGCCGAGGCCGGAGCGCTGCCGCTCCACCGCCGCGCGGTCGAGGTGGCGCCGCTGCTGGCGTCCGTCGCGCGGGACCTCGAGGCGCGCGCGACCGGGGCGGGGGTGTCGATCGCCGCGGGCCCGGCCGACGGGCTGGCCGTGGACGCCGATCCGGACCGGGTCCGGCAGATCGTCCTGGCGCTCGCCGACAATGCGATCCGCCACACGCCCGCCGCCGGCCGTGTCCGGCTGGATGCGCGACGCGAGGCCGGCGGCCAGGTCACGATCGCCGTGGTGGACACGGGCGGCGGGATCGCCCCGGCGGACCTGCCCCACGTCTTCGACCGGTTCTACCAGGCCGATCCCGCACGGGATCGCGCCACCGCCACGTCCGGTCTCGGGCTCGCGATCGTCCGTGCGCTCGTGGAGGCCCACGGCGGCCGCGTCCGTGCGGCGAACGAGCCCGGCGGCGG
>CAYJOH010000193.1:0-1661 GCA_964371685.1 uncultured Anaerolineaceae bacterium | reverse complement strand
CGCTCGTGGAGGCCCACGGCGGCCGCGTCCGTGCGGCGAACGAGCCCGGCGGCGGTGCCCGTTTCGAGGTCGACCTGCCCGGGGCCTGATCGTCGGCCCTCGCCGCGGGTGCCGACCCGCGCCCCGCCGGTGCCGACCCGCGCCCGCCGGCCCCTGCGACCCGTGCCACCGGTCCCGGGATTCGGGTGACGGATGGCTCAGGTGCTATAGATGTTTCTGGCATACATATATGCAGCACAGATACAGCAACAGCCGAATGTGACGCCAGCAGGATCGGAGGCAGACCCGGTGTCGAACGCCGCGAGCGAGATCGACGTCATCCAGACGTCGCTGCTCCGCGCGCTCGCCAGCCCGCACCGTCTCCGGCTCATCCACCTGCTGGGGAACGGCCCCCTCGAGGTCCGGGAGCTGGCCGGCGAGCTGGGCCTGGGCCAGGCGACCGTGTCCCAGCACCTCGCCGCGATGCGCGGCGTGGGGCTCGTGGAGGCGACGCGAGACGGCCGGTTCGTGCGCTACCAGCTCGCCGATCCCGAGGTGCTCGAAGCCTGCGACCTGATGCGCGCGGTCATCGTGCGCCGCCTGTCTGCGCTGGGCAGCCTCGCCGCCGCCGCCACGGCCTCGATGACCGACGTGCCCGCTGCGACCACGATCGCCCTCGCCCCTCCCGCCAGCCAGGTGACCCATCGATGAACGACAGCCTGTCCCTCGTCCTGTTCTCCGGCACGGCCGACAAGCTGCACGCCGCGGCCACGCTCGCCGCGGGGGCGGCGGCGATGGGCCGGCCGGTCAACGTCCTGCTCCAGTACTGGGCGCTGGACGCCTTCCGCTCGGAACGGATCGAGATCGACCACGGCCTTGCCTACGACTCGATGGCCGCCTATGCCAGCCGGCCGGTCAAGGGCGCGGCCGCGATCCCATGGCTCGAGACGTTCCGGATGGCCAAGGAGCTGGGCGAGATGCAGATCCTCGCCTGCGCCGGCTCGCTCGAGGTGCTGGGGATCGACGTCACCACCCTCGACCCGCTCGTCGACGACTCGGGCGGGATCGCCACGTTCCTCCTGGCCGCCGAGGGTGGCCAGGTCCTGTTCATCTGAGGGCCAACCCAGTCACCACGCGCATCCAGGAGGCACCCGTCACATGACCGCCACACTCACCGAGCTCTCCGCCATCGTCGCCGACAAGGTGATCGACGCCCGCGGCGCCGCCTGCCCGGGCCCGCTCCTCGAGGCCAAGAGGGGGATGGCCGCCGTCCCGGTCGGCGCCGTGATCGAGATCATGTCCACCGACCCCGTCACCAAGACGGACATCAGCGCCTGGGCGGGCAAGGTCGGGCACGAGTTCGTCGGCTCGCTCGAGGCCGAGGGCTACGACGGCGTTTTCGCCACCCGCCGCAAGTAGCACCAACTCACCCCCCGGCCCCGGGGCGAGCGTGCCGCCGACCCGTGCGCCCGGCCGGCCGGCTCCAGGAGCCGCCGACCGATGACCGCTCCCGTCGCGACCGAGCCGCGGGCCCAGGGGGACACCTTCGTCCCCCGGATCCTCGTGTTCTCCACGAACAACATCTCCGACCCGGGCATCGACCTGGCCGGCAGCGCCCACATGCACTACTCGCCCGGCGTCAACGTGATCGGGCTGCCGTGCACCAGCGGCATCCGGCCGTC
>CAYJOH010000192.1:0-5330 GCA_964371685.1 uncultured Anaerolineaceae bacterium | reverse complement strand
GGACGAGGTGCCGGCACGGTCTGCCGTCGGGCGGTGGGCGGTCGACGGCCGGGCCCGCCGCCGCGCCGCCGGGGTCGCGGACTCGGCGACTGCCCCGTCCGCCGACGGCGTACGCCGCGCCGCCGGGTCGAGCAGCTCTACCTCGGCCTCCACTGACGCCCGGTCCAGGTCGATCTCCCCCTCGCGCACCTCGGCGGCCGCGCGCCGCTCCGCCCACTCGCGCGCGACCTTCTCTGCGAGCTTCCGCTCCCGCGTAGTCCGGCCGCGGTACCGGTCGCTCACCGTCGGCCACCGCCCTCGTCGTCGCGCCCGCCCTCCTCGCGGCCGCCGAGGATCCGCCGCCAACCCGTCTTCGTCCGCCGGATGCCGGCATCGTCGGCCGGCCCGCCGACCTCGCCGGCCTTCGGCGCGGCGTCGTCCGCCGCGGTCGCTGGAGCCTGGAGCTCGAACGCGTTGAACCGGTTGGCCGCCTTCGACGTGCCCTCGTGTGCCCACGCCTCGACCGCGTCCGCCGCGGCATCGAGCAGGATCGGCAGCCGGCCCTGCTCGTCGAGCGAGAACCGCGACAGCACGTGGTCCACGGCACCACGTCCCGGCTCGCCGATCCCCACCCGCAGGCGGGCGATCTTCTCCGTGCCCAGCTCCTCGATGATCGACCGGAGGCCGTTGTGCCCGCCGTGCGACCCGCCCTCGCGGAACCGGAGCTTGCCGAACGGCAGCGCGAAGTCGTCCGCGACCACCAGCAGGTCCACGAGCGGCACCCGCTCGCGGGCCAGCAGCTTCCGGACCGCCCTCCCCGAATCGTTCATGTACGTCAGCGGCTTGGCGAGCACGAGGTCCAGACCCTGGTAGCGGACCTGGATGCTCTCGGCGGCGTCACGCTGGCGGCCACGGCCGGACCGCCCGGCCCGGTCCGCGATCCGGTCCAGGACCATCCAGCCGATGTTGTGGCGCGTCTGCGCGTACTGGCCGCCCGGGTTCCCCAGGCCGATCACGAGCTTCACCGAGCACCTCGAACGGCCCCGGCAGGATCTGCACGGGGCCCAGCGGGATGGTACCTGCCGCAGCGACGGCGGGCGACGCCGCCTGGTCCGACGCGGGGCATCGGGGAGGTGGTCGCCATGCACATCGGGCCATTCGCATCTGGCGTGAGACCGTCGCGTGCTCGATGGTTCACGCGCGGCGGGACTGCCCACCGCGTGTAACGCTCCACCTCCTCGGGGCGTCACACCCACGTCCGCCAGCCCAACCTCTGCCATTCGGCGGCCGGGAGCATGGACATGAGCGGCGTCACCCTTCGGCGTCCAGCATCGATCCCCCCGCGGAGCGATCGGAGAGTCGGCGCCCTGCCGGTCCTCCTCGTGATCGCGTCGCTGGTCGCGACGTGCGCCTCGCCGGCACCCACGGCGTCGCCCGCCTCGCCGAGCGAGACCCACGTCCCGTCACCGGCGGCATCGTCCCAGGCCACGCCGGGGATCACGCCGCTGCCCACGAGCTCCCCCGGGACCGCCGGCTGGACCCGGCTGGACCTGCCGGTCCTGGCGCGGGTCGCCACCCTCGTGGCCACGAACGCGGGGCCGGCCAGCGTCGCCCCGTCGACGGCCTTCCGCCTGACGAGCCTCGCCGGGACCCCGGTCCGCCAGCTCGCGAAGCGCCTCGTCGCCACGCCCGCACTCGAGCTCCGCGTGGCCGACGTGAGCGGCGACACGGCCCTCCTGCGACCCGCCGCACCGCTCCGCCGCGGCCAGGTCTACCGCTTCGAGCTGCTCCGGGCGGACGGGACGACCGAGGCGGCGTGGGCCGTCCAGGCCGCCTGGCCGCTGCGGATCGCGTCCACCCTGCCCGGTGACGCCACCTCCGACGTCCCGCGGGACACCGGCATCGAGATCGCCTTCGACCAGCCCGGCGTCGAGCTCACGGAGCTCCGGTCCCACCTCACCATCTCGCCGGACGTGGCCGGCCGCATCGAGCAGCACGGCCTCACCTTCGTGTTCGTGCCCGCCCGCCCGCTGGCCCGCAACACGCTGTACACGGTGACCGTCCGGCACGGCCTGCCGCTGCCGGGGACGGGCATGACCCTCGCCGAGGACGAGGTGATCCGGTTCGAGACCACGGGCGCGAAGGTCTCGCGCGTCCACATGACCGCCGCCCGGCCGCTGTTCGACGCCGCGACCGGTGAGCGGCCGATCGTCAGCGTCCGCCTCGACTCGGACGACGATGACGAGGAGCAGGGCCCGGCCGAGAAGGTCACGCAGCTCGCCGTCCGGGTGCATCGCCTGCCCGGCCTGAGCGCGGCCATCGACGCCTACCGCCGCCTCCGCGCGGCCCCCGACTGGACGGTCCGCACGAGCACGACCCCCGTGCGCACGGCGTCCCTCGGCCTCGTCGTCCGCGGCACGCTCCGCCTCCACCCGTTCGAGGACGAGTCCGCCGCCTGGTTCCGCATCCCCAAGGCGCTGCCCGCCGGCTGGTACGTCGTCACGATGACGCACGCGGGCATCTCGCGGCAGACGGTCCTCCAGGTGACCGACCTCGCCGCCATCTCGCTGGTGAGCGCGACCCGGAGCCTCGTGTGGGTGAACAGCCTGCGCACGAACCAGCCGGTGGCCGGCGCGCGGGTGTCGATCGCCGGCCGGTCGTTCGGGCGCACCGACGCCGAGGGGCTGGTCGTCGGGCGGTCGCCCGCCTCGCTCGTTGCCGGCGCGGAGGAGGACGCGGCGGACGCGTTCGCGATCGTCCGGGCGGGCGCCCGGACCGTGTTCCTGCCCCTCGCGCCGCCCCGGTCCTGCTACGACTGCGGCGGTAACGCCGACGACGACTGGTGGCACCTGCTGACGCTCGACCGCGAGCGGTACCGCGTGTCCGACACGATCAACGTGTGGGGCGTCGTGCGCGATCGCGACACGCTTGACGTTCCGCGCGCGGTCAATGTGCGCCTGGTCGCCGACGACTACGACGGCATGGCGGCGACGCCGGCGATCGCCTCGGCGACCGCGACGCCGGACGCGAGCGGGGCGTTCCTCGCCCGGCTGACCTACGCGGACGTCCCGGCCGGCAGCTACACCGTGTCGGTGCGCGTCGGCGGGACCGTCGTCGCGACGTCGTGGCTCGACATCGGCCCGATCGCGAAGCCGGCCTGGCGGATCGCCCTGACCACGCCGCACCGGGCCGTCCTCACCGGGACCAGCGTCCCCGTGACGGCCGCCGCCACGTTCTACGAGGGCACGCCCGTCGTGGGCGCCGACCTGCGGTTCGTGAGCTCGAGCGACGAGGACGACGACACCGGCGCCGTCGCGAACATCCGGGCGACCGATACGGCGGGCTCGGTGACCTCGTCGCTGGCGATGCGCCTGGGCGAGCCCGACGACTACGACGACCAGCAGTGGTCGGAGGTGGACGCGTTCGTCCGGGCCAACGAGCCCGAGGAGGGCGACGTGTCGGCGGACCTGCCGATCATGGTCTTCCGGTCCACCGCGGTGCTGGACTCCGACGGCACGCTGACGGGCCGGCGCCTCGTCGTCCGGGGCGCCGTCCATGACGTCGTGTTCGATCGCTACGACGAGCCGGGCGCGGACCTGTGGGCCGTCGACCCGCGCGGCGACCCACGTGCCGGGGCGAGCGTGGTGCTGCAGGTGACCGAGGTCATCCCGATCGTCCGCCGGATCGGCACCCGGTACGACTTCATCGCGAAGCGGACGGTGCCCGTGTACGAGGTCAGCGAGCGCAAGGTCGACCTCGGCACCCGGCGGGTGACCACCCGCGCCGACGGGACGTTCTCGATGTCGATGACGGTGACCGGTGGCGATCGCTGGTACGAGGTCCGGGCCCGGTACACGGACGAGGGCGGGCGGCGGATCTCGAACCTGTCCCATGCATGGGCCGAGCGCTCGTACGAGGCCACCATGCCGTACGTGGCGTCGACGTCGACGGGCGACGGCTACGGCGAATACCACGTGGGCGACACGATCAGCGTCCGGTTCCGGAACGGGATCGAGGACCCGCAGGTGAGCCGGTACCTGTTCGCCGTCATGGCGCGCGGGCTGCGGAGCGTGTCGGTCCAGGACGGCGCACGGTTCACCACCCGGTTCACCCGGGCGCTCGTCCCCAACGCGCACATCGCCGGCGTCCGGTTCACCGGCACCGGCTACGAGGTCGACCCGGGCAACTTCGACGCCACCCTGCACGCGGCGGACCGGTCGCTGGACGTCCGGCTGACCGCGGATCGCGGGCGCTACGCGCCGGGTGACCGGGCGACGATCGCGATCCGGACGCTCGACGCGTCCGGCCGGCCCGTGTCCGCCTCCGTGTTCATGCGCGCGATCGACGAGAAGCTGTTCACGATCGGGGCGGCCCGCGTGGACGACCCCCTGGGCGAGCTGTACGCGTCCACCGGCAGCGGCCTGCGCGCGTCGGCCTGGTCGCACGCCAGCCCGGACCCGCGCTACGGCGACGGCAAAGGGGGCGGGGACACCACGGGCGGCGGCGACGATCGGACCGACTTCCGGGACTGGCTCCTGGCCCGGATCGTGACCACCGGGGCGGACGGGCGCGCGAGCGTCTCGTTCGACCTCTCGGACGACCTCACCTCGTGGCGGGTCCTGGCCTCCGCCGTGACACCCGACCTGCTCGCGGGCCGCGGCGCCGTGTCCATCCCCGTCGGCCTGCCGTTCTTCGCGGAGGCCGTGGTCGCGCCCGAGTACCTGGCCGTGGACCGGCCGGTGATCCGGCTTCGTGCCTACGGGACCGCCCTCGCGGCGGGCGACCAGGTCACGTTCCTGGTCTCCTCCGACACCCTGCCGATGGCGGTCGCCACGGCCCGGGGCACGGCGTTCCAGCCCGTCGAGGTGACGCTGCCCAAGCTGGCCGTGGGGACGCACCGGCTGCGGATCGAGGCGACCACGGGCGCCGGGTCCGCGATCCGGTCCGACGCGCTGGTCCGCACGTTCGACGTGGTGGAGACACGGGCGATCCGGTCACACAGGGCGTCCGTCGAGCTCGTGGCCGGGACCACGGTCGACGGGGGCTCGGGTCTCACCCGGGTGACGCTGGTGGACGCCGGGCGCGGCCGCGTGGTCCCGCTCCTCCGCGAGCTCGCCGTCGCCGAGCCGTACCGGGCCGACCGGGCGCTCGCGGCGGCCATCGCCCGCGACCTGCTGGCGGACGCCTTCGGGATCCCCGACAGCCCGGGCCTGCCCGAGCCGGACCTGCTGCCGTTCCAGGCCGACCAGGGGGTCGCGCTGCTGCCCTACGCCGCACCGGACCTCGAGCTGTCGGCGATGGCGGCCTTCTCGGGCGACCCGCGCGTCAACCGCGACGGCCTCCACTGGTAC
>CAYJOH010000191.1:0-5330 GCA_964371685.1 uncultured Anaerolineaceae bacterium | reverse complement strand
GGTGATCATGCCGGCGTTCTCGATGCCGTGGATGCGCCGCGTCACCGGCAACCAGAAGGTGGCGATGGGCCACTTCGGGACGCTCGGCTACATCGCCGCCGGTGTCACCGGCCAGCTCGTCGGCAAGGGCAGCAAGAGCACCGAGGAGATGGAGTTCCCGCAGGGGCTCCGGTTCCTGCGCGACCCGATGGTCGGCACGGCGGTGGCGATGATCGTCATCTACCTGCTGCTGTCGGTCGTGTTCTGGCTCCGCGTCGGCGAGGAGGCCGCGCTGGGAGCCGTCTCCGAGGCCATGGGCAGCAGCGCTGCCGGCAGCGGGGCCGGGGGAGTCCTCGGCTTCCTGACCCTGATGTTCAACAACGCCCTCGTGTTCGGTGGCGGCGTCGCCGTCATCCTGCTCGGCGTCCGGACCATCCTGGGCGAGATCGTCCCGGCCTTCGCCGGGATCGCCGAGCGGGTCATCCCGGGCGCCGTGCCGGCGCTCGACTGCCCCATCGCCTTCCCGTTCGCCCCCAACGCCGTGCTCGTGGGCTTCCTGGCCAGCGTGGTCGGCGGCCTGGTGGGCTTCGGGATCCTGTGGGCCGGCGTGGGTGCCGCCTTCGCCATCCCGCTGATCCTGCCGGGGATGATCCCCCACTTCTTCACCGGCGGTACCGCCGGCGTGTTCGGCAACGCCACCGGCGGCCGGCGCGGTGCGATGGCGGGCGGCTTCATCAACGGCCTGCTGATCACCCTGCTCGCCGCGTTCCTGGTCCCGGTCATGAGTGGCATCGGGTTCCAGAACACGACGTTCGGCGACGCCGACTTCCAGTGGTTCGGCTACATCGTCGGGATCCTCGCGAGGATCGAAGGCGTCGCGGCCGCCGGGGCCATCGTGGTCCTGTGCGCGGTCCTGCTCGTGGTCGCCAGCTGGTTCCAGAAGCGCTTCGTCGACACCGGGTGGCTGCCCGGCACCTCGGAGCGCGCCCCGGTCGAGAGTCCCGAGGCCCAGGCGCACGCCTGACCCCGGTCCGATTCGGTTCCACGTCCGCCCGGGCCACGCCCGGGCGGACGTGCGCAACGGGCCTGATAGCCGCGAGCGACCGCGGCGCCAGGGTGTCCCGGGTCGTCGCGGACTACCCGGTTCGGTCCCGGACCCGTCGCGCCTGGCTGACCGCGTCGCGCCACAGGCCACGGGCCCAGCGCTCCGCATGATCCGCCCACTCGAACGGCTTGATGTCCTCGATCCGCCAGTCGCCCATCGCCGAGAGGCGGAGGACGAGCGCGTAGTTGGCCGGCAGCATCGAGCCCGCGGCGACCGGGCGCAGGTACGGCGGCACGGTCCACGCGAACCGGAGGTCGCCATGCTCGATCGCGCGGTAGCGGACCGGCGCGTTCGCAACGGCGTACCAGCCGAAGCGAAGGGGGTTGCGGAGGAGGTCGTCGATGACCGGGACGTCGCGCATCGGGAGTTCCTCTGGAGCCCGACGGCTGCCGCCGGGCGGGCGGACAGTATGAAACGATCAGCGCAATCGGGCAGGCAACGGGATGGGACAGGGTGATCACAGGAGGATTGCGCCGGTGAGCGGCGCCGCGCACATGACCGGCCGCCCGGATGTCGCGCTCGATGACCAGGCCGTCATCCGCCTCGAGCAGCTCGCGCGATCCGTACGACGGCTGATCCTGCAGACCGTGCATCACGCCGGCTCGGGCCACGTCGGCGGCCCGCTGTCGGTGGTCGAGATCCTGGCGACGCTGTACGGGTCCGAGCTGCGGGTCGATCCAGCACGCCCCGGATGGCAGGACCGGGACCGCCTGGTGTTCTCCAAGGGCCACGCGGCGCCCGCCTTGTACGCCATCATGGCCGAGCTCGGCTACTTCCCGGCCGAGGAGCTGGAGTCCTTCGACCAGCTCGACTCGCGACTGCAGGCACATCCCGACATGACCGCGCTGCCCGGGCTGGACATGTCGACGGGTTCGCTGGGCCAGGGTCTGTCGGTCGGCGTCGGAATGGCGCTCGGCGCCAGATTGCTGGGCGCGGGCTGGCGCACGTACGTGGTGATCGGCGACGGCGAGTCGCAGGAGGGCCAGGTCTGGGAGGCGGCGTTCGTCGCCGCGCGCGAGCGCCTGGACACCCTGGTCGCGATCCTCGACTGGAACCACCTCCAGCAGTACGGCTGGCACGAGCCCGGTCGTCCGGTCGCCGAGCGCGTGGATCCCGCGATCGAACCGGCAGCGCGGTGGCGCGCCACCGGCTGGCACGCGGTCGAGGTGGACGGCCACGACATCCGCGCCCTCGCCGCGGGGCTGATGGAAGCTCGCGCGACCCGCGGTCGACCGACCATCCTCGTGGCGCGCACGGTGAAGGGTCAAGGGGTGTCGTTCATGGAGGGGAACTACCTGTGGCACTCGAGGCCGGTGACGGACACCGACCTCGCCCGCGCGCTCGAGGAGCTCGCATGAGCCGCGCGACAGATCGCCCGGCCGCGCCTCGCGGCCTCCCGCCGCTCGCCCGCCTCGCCGCCGATCGCACACCCGTCACGATCCGCGACGCGTTCGGGGCCGCGCTCCTCGAGCTCGGCGGTCGGGATCCACGCGTGGTGGTCCTCGACGGCGACCTCGCGAACTCCACCAAGGTCGACGGGTTCGCGGACGCGTTCCCGGACCGGTTCTTCGAGATGGGGATCGCGGAGCAGAACATGATCGGCGCCGCGGCCGGGATGGCCACCGCCGGGCTCGTCCCGTTCGCGACCACCTTCGCCGCGTTTGCCGCGTTCCGGGATCTCGACCAGGTCCGGGTCGTCGTCGCCCAGACCAGGCTCCATGTCGTGATCGTGGGGGCGTACTCGGGGCTGCTCGTGGGGCGACCCGGCAAGAGCCACGTCTGCCTCGAGGACCTGGCGCTCATGCGGGCGCTGCCGGGCATGACGATCCTGGCTCCGGGCGACGCGGTCGAGACGCGGCTCGCCGTGGTCGCGGCGGCCGCGCACGACGGACCGGTCTACCTGCGCCTGACGCGCGGGCCGTCCCCGACCCTGTTCGCGGCGGACCACGAGCTGCGGATCGGCCGGGCCGTCCTGCTGCGCGAGGGTCGGGACGTCACGCTGATCACGACCGGGATGCAGGCCGCCCGGACGCTCGAGGCCGCGGAGCAGCTCGCGGCGGAGGGGATCGACGCCCTCGTGCTGCACCTCCCGACGGTCAAGCCGCTCGACGCTGACGCGGTGGTCGAGGCCGCCCGGCGGACCGGGGCGGTCGTCACGGCCGAGGACCACTCGATCGTGGGCGGCCTCGGCAGTGCCGTGGCCGAGGTCCTGGGCGAGCACCTCCCGACCCCGCTCCGGCGGGTGGGAACGCGCGACGTATGGGCCGAATCGGCGACGGATGACGCGCTCCTGGAGAAGTACGGGCTCACGGCCGGCCACGTCGCGGCAGCGGCGCGCTCGCTGCTCCTCGATGTCCACCATCCTCGCGATTCATCGGCAACCCAGCAGGAGGTGCCCCGTTGATCACCATCGACGCCGTGCTCCGCGACCGATACGGCCTCCATCCGCGGGCCGCGATGCGGATCCAGCAGACCGCCGCCGGGTTCGCGTCGACGTCGACGATCCAGGGCCTGGACGGCGGGGCCGCCGCGATCTCGGCCGGGTCGATGATCGGCCTGGTGAGCGCGGGCATCCGCAGCGGGGAGCGGATCCGCATCACGGCGGACGGCCCGGACGAAGCCGACGCGCTCGAGGCCCTCCGGGCGCTGTGCGAGAACGGCGTCTGCCACCCCTGATCGCCGCCGGGCGCGGGGGCGCGGGGCTCGGGCACGCTGCCCACGGTCGTCGCCGACAGGCTGGTCGGACGGCCCCGGATCGGCGACACTGGGTGCATGGAGACGACGACCGACACCATCGCCGACCGGGACCTCGATGTTCACCTCGACGACGTGCGCTCGGCGCCGCGCGACGCCGGGCGCCTCGAGCTCATCGTCCGCCGCCCGGCGGTCGACGCACGCGAGGTCCTGGAGCAGGCTGTCCTGGACGGTGCCGAGGGCCTGGTCGGCGACGGCTGGCTGGCCCGTGGCAGCAGCCGGACGCCGGACGGCTCCGCGAACCCGGATGCCCAGCTCACGATCATGAGCACCCGGGTCCTGGCCGCGATCGAGCCGGACCGGGCGCGCTGGCCGCTGGCCGGCGACCAGCTCTACGTGGACCTCGACCTCGGGGTGGACAACCTGCCCGCCGGCACGCGCCTCGCCGTCGGCGACGCGGTGGTCGAGGTCAGCGAGGCGCCGCACACCGGCTGCGCCAAGTTCAGCGCCCGGTTCGGCAGCGACGCCCTCCGCTGGATCAACAACCCCACCGGCCGCGAGCTCCGGATGCGCGGGCTCAACGCGCGCGTCGTGCAGGGCGGGACCGTGCGGGTGGGCGACCGCGTCACGCGCGCCTGACGGCGCGGCCGATCACCCGGACCGCGGGTCGGACGGGGCGCGTCCGCCGGGCCGTCAGCGCCGGCCGTGGGCGGCGTGCTCGAGGAGGCGGACCTCCACGATCCGGCGCACGAGATCGACGGGGATGGGCCGCTCCGCGGGGAACCGGATCGTCCCCCGGCCGGCCAGGTAGGGCCGGACCTCGTCGCCCAGCGTCTCCACCACCCCGTCGCTGGCGGGGAACAGGCTGTAGTGGCGCTGGTACGCCGCGTAGGACACGAGGAAGCGGTCGTCGAGCCGGAGGCCCGGCATCTGGTAGGTGATGACCTCCGTCGCCTCGGGCGCCGCGGCCAGCACGGCCGCCCGCAGCGCCTCCATGGGGCCGCGCTGCGCCTCCGGGAGGGCGGCGATGTACTCCTCGACGGTTGTCGGGGCAGGCATGCCCGTCCTCCCTCGCTGCGGGTGTGTCGGCGGATGATCCCACGCCGGTCCCGAGTCTGCGGCAGCCGCGCCCAGGTGAGAGGATTCTCAGGTGCGACTTACCCTGCCGCCACGTGCCGACCACATGCTTGACGCGTGATCGGATGCGGTCGGCCATGACGGCGCGACCAGCAGCATGAGCGGCGACCGATCGGTGTCCGTCGGCCTGGGGCGCCGCGTCCGCGGCGTGCTGGCCAGCGTGCGCCTCCGGCTCGTGTGGTCGATCGCCGTCGTGCTTGCGATCACCACGGTCGTATCCGTCGGCCTCGTGCGCCTGGTCCTCATCCAGCGAATGGACGCACGGATCGAGGCCGAGCTGGTCCAGGAGGTGCGCGAGGCGGAGCTGCTCGCGACCGGCAACGACCCTGAGACCGGCGAGCCCTTCGCGGGCGACGTGGAGCGAATCTTCGAGATCGCCCTGGACCGCAACGTGCCCGCGCGGTACGAGGTCCTG
>CAYJOH010000190.1:3456-5384 GCA_964371685.1 uncultured Anaerolineaceae bacterium | reverse complement strand
GCGCTGGTCGTCGCGGGCGCGCTCGGGTTTGCCGCGGGTGGCGCGTGGCCGTCCGACCAGGGGAACCGGGACCGGGAGGTCGCGCTGCTGCAGGACGCCACCGCGAGCGCGATGCGGATCGCCGGCCAGGAGGACGCCAGGGCGGTCACGCTGGCGGCCACGACCGCCGGCGCCGCGGGCGGGGGGCGCCTGGTGTTCTCGGCCTCCAGCGGGGAGCTCGTGATGACCGCCACCGGCCTGGCGCCGCTGGAGGCCGGCGCGGAGTACGGCTGCTGGGTCGAGGTGGACGGGGAGCGCCGGCGGCTGGGGCGGATGTACTGGGCCGGCAACCTGTGGGCGTGGGCCGGCCCGGCGGACGGGCTGGCGGACCTGCCCGCTGGCACCGCCTTCGGCGTGTCGCTGGTCGCGGCCGGCGGCGGCGACGGCCAGCCGGTGCTTGCCGGGGAGCTCTAGCCGACCGCGACCCGCTCGGCGACGCCGTCCGCGGCGTGCGACGCGGCTGCCCCCTGGGACTCAGCTGCCCTCCGGGGACGTCATTCGGCCCGTCGGCTCGGGCGGGTCCGCCGCGGGCACCAGATCGTCCGGGTCGACCAGCGCGTCCGGGGGCGGGAAGCCCAGGTAGCGGCGGTGGGCGCGCAGGATCTCCTCCGCGACCTCCGCGTCGACCTGGGGCCGACCCAGCGACCGGGCGATCCAGCCCGCCTCGGCCGCCAGCTCGTCCTCGGCCTGCTCCTGGTCTCGGCGGTTCGAGTCCGCGAGCACGAGCCAGGTGAGCACCGCCCCGACCACGATCCCCAGGATCAGCAGCCACCAGTTGAACTCGGCGCTCACCGGGGCGGCTCGGGACGGGGCGGGGAGACGAACGGCGGTGCGGCGTGCATCGCGGCCGAGGATACTCGACGCCGCCGCGGGCCGCGCCCGTGGGGCACTGGCCCTACACTCCGCCCCACATGTCTGTCTCGACCCTTGCCCTGGCGGCGCTTGCGCCGGTCCTGGCGCTGATCGCCGTCACCCCCGACCCGATCGCATTCCAGCTCGGGCCGCTCCCGGTCTTCTGGTACGGCGTCGCGTATGCCGGGGGGCTTGCCGCCACCTACGTCGTCATCACCCGCGAGGCGCGCCGGCGCGGCCTGGACGCGAGCCTCGTCGACAACGGGATCATCGTCGTCGCGGTCGCGGCGCTGGTCGGCGGCCGGCTGTACCACGTCGTCGACCAGTGGCAGCTGTACCAGGACGACTGGCTCAAGATCGTCCTGCCGCCGTACACGGGCCTCGGCGTCTACGGCGGGATCCTCACCGGCACGCTCGCCGCGTGGTTCCTGACCCGCCGCTGGAAGCAGTCGTTCTGGCGCTGGGCCGACGTCGTCGCGCCGGGCATCTTCGTGATGCAGGCGATCGGGCGCTGGGGGAACTTCTTCAACCAGGAGCTGTACGGCCCGCCGACCGACCTGCCATGGGGCATCGCCATCGACTGCGCCCACCGCGTCGCCGACTACCCGTGCGAGGCGTTTCCGCTCGCGACGACCGGGTTCCACCCGCTGTTCCTGTACGAGTCGCTGAGCGGGGTGCTGGGGGCCGTCACGCTCCTGTGGATCGCGCGTCGGTACGGACGGCACATGCGGCCCGGCGACCTGTGGCTCATGTTCATGGTCTGGTACGCCGTGGTCCGGCTGGCGCTCGAGACGCTGCGGACCGGCAACTGGACGTTCTTCGGGGTGCCGACGGCGATCGTCGTGTCGTCCGTGGCGATCGTCGGGTCGCTGCTGGTGCTCGCCTACCGGCATCGGCCGGGCGCGGCGGGTGCGGACCGGTGGGGCGATGCCGCGCCGGCGGCGGACGAGGACGGCGAGTGGATCGAGATCGACGAGATGGACGATGGCGGCGACGGAGGGGTCGATGGTGCCGGAGCCGGCGATGACGGAGGCGAT
>CAYJOH010000190.1:0-3356 GCA_964371685.1 uncultured Anaerolineaceae bacterium | reverse complement strand
CGATGGCGGCGACGGAGGGGTCGATGGTGCCGGAGCCGGCGATGACGGAGGCGATGACGGGGGCGACGGAGGCGGCGACGGCGACGACCGCGCCTGAGGAGCCGTTCCCGCCCGCGGAGGGGTCCGCGACCGGGGACCCGCCGCCCCGTCCGGCCACCGCCGCGACCGTGTCGAGGCGCCGGCCGCCGCCGGCCCGGGTCTCGCCGGAGGCCCTCGCGGCCGCCCGCGGCGGCGCCCTCGAGGGGCTCGCCTGGCTGGGTCGCGAGCCGGAGGCGCGTGCCTCGCTGTTCTACCGCGCGGTCCGGCTGCTCGCCCGGTTCCTGATGTTCGTCGTGTTCCGGTTCCGGATCGACACGTCGGGCGGGGAGCACCTGCCGCGGACCGGCGGCTACTTCCTGATCGCGGCGGCGCACCGGGGATGGATGGACCCGTTCGTCGCGATCCACGCCCTGCCCCTCGAGCCCCGGGCGTGGTTCCTGGGCAGCGCCCCGTCCACGTTCACCGCCCGCTGGCGCGAGGTGCTGATCCACCGTCTCGGCGGCCTGCTCCCGGTGTGGCGCGGCGGCGTCGGCGTGGACCAGCACGTCGCCGCGGCCGGCGCGGTCATCCGCAACGGCGGGGTGTTCGTCCAGATGCCCGAGGGGACCGTCAGCGGGCCGGCCGGCCGGATCGGGCCGTTCCGCCACGGCGCCGCGCTGATCGCGCTGCGCACGGGCGCCCGGATCGTGCTGCTCGCGATGGCGGGCACCGAGGAGCTCTACCTGGGCAAGCGGATGGCCTCGCGGGTCCTGCCGACGACGAGCGCCCGCGAGCTGCTGGGTGACGCCTGGGACGGGGTGCTGCCGCCGGGCGGGTCGCGCGAGGAGCTGGACCTCGCCCGCCGCCTGACGACGCGGTTCGAGGAGCTCCTTGGCCCGGTCGTGCTCGAGCTCCACCCCGGCACGGTGGACCCGCCCGACCGGCCGCGTCGCCTGCGGCACCGGCTCACCTGGCTGTTCCTGCGGCCGGGCCGGCTGGACCGCGAGCCCGAGGCCTAGCCCGATGCCCCGGGCGCCCGAACCCGACCCGCCGGGCATCCCGGAGCTCCCGGCCGGGCTCATCGGCTCGGCATCACCCCGGCCGGGGCTCGCCTACCGCATCCTGCGCGTCCTGTGGCGGGTCATCGCGGCGTGCCTCGGGCTCCGCGTCATCGTCGAGGGCGCGGAGCACCTGCCGCGGACGGCCACGGGTGCGCCCGTCGGCGGCTGGATCGCGGCGGGCCTGCCCCACCGGACCTGGATCGACCCGTTCCTGCTGTGGGTCGTGCTGCCCATGGAGCCGCGGCTGGTGTTCTTCGGCGACGCCCGGACGATGGCGCGCTCGCCGCTCCGGCGCTGGGTCGTCCGGCGCGTCGGTGGCATCCTGCCGATCCCGTCGCACGGCGGACCCAGGGCGTTTGCGACCCACCTCGCCGCCGCTGCCGGGGTCCTGCGAGGCGGCGCGGTGTTCTGCCTGTTCCCGGAGTCCGGCGGGCCGGCGCCGGTGGGGGAGGCCCGGCAGGTCGCGGCCGGTCTTGGCTACGTGGGCCTCCGCTCCGGGGCGCCCATCGTGCCGATCGTCATCGGCGGCAACCACGAGCTGTTCCTGGGCCGCCGCCTCGTGGTCCGGATCCTGCCGTCCGTCACGGCCCGCGACCTGGCGGGGATCGCCGCGGACGCCGCGCTCCCCGCGCCCGGCAGCCACGAGGAGCGCGACGCGGCGCACCGGGTCGCGACGGGCTTCCGCGAGCACACGGCCGACGCGGTGGCCGCGGCCCACCTCGCCGCGGAGCCGCGGCCGGGCACACGCAAGCGCGGGATCCGGCTGACCCGGCTGTTCCGCTGAGCCCGCCCGGCGGCGACGCCGGCCCGGCAGCGGCGTATCCTCGGCGCCCATGCACTACGCCCAGTCCATCGTCGACCTCGTCGGGAATACGCCGCTGGTGCGGATCTCGCGGCTCACCCGGGACCTGGGCCCGGCGGACCGGCAGCCGCTCCTGCTGGCCAAGCTCGAGATGCTCAACCCGGGTGGCTCGGTCAAGGACCGGATCGGGCTGCCGATGATCGAGGCCGCCGAGCGCGAGGGCCTCCTGAAGCCGGGCGGCACGATCATCGAGCCCACCTCGGGCAACACGGGGCACGGCCTCGCAATCGCCGCGGCGCTCAAGGGCTACCGCTGCATCTTCGTCATGGCGGACAAGCAGTCGGCCGAGAAGCAGGCGCTCCTCCGCGCGTACGGCGCCGAGGTCGTCCTGTGCCCCACCAACGTCGCCCCGGAGTCGCCCGAGAGCTACTACTCGGTCGCGGCCCGGCTGGCCCGCGACATCCCGGGCGCGTTCAAGCCGGATCAGTACTGGAACATGGAGAACCCGAGCGCCCACGAGAAGACCACCGGGCCCGAGATCTGGGCCCAGACCGAGGGCCGGGTCACGCACCTCGTGGCGTCCGTGGGCACCGGGGGCACCATCTCGGGGATCGCCCACTACCTGCGGGCGCAGAACCCGGCGATCCGGATCATCGGCGCGGACCCCGAGGGCAGCGTGCTCAGCGGGGACACCGCCCGCCCCTACCTCACCGAGGGCGTGGGCGAGGACTTCTTCCCGGGCACCTACGACCCGGCGACCGTGGACCGCTGGGTCCGCGTGTCCGACCGCGACGCGTTCGCGATGGCCCGCCGGATCACGCGCGAGGAGGGGATCCTGGCCGGCGAATCGTGCGGGACGGCGATGCTGGCCGCGCTCGACGAGGCGGAGCGGCTCATGCGCGAGGAGCCCGCCGCGGCGGCCGAGGCGGTCATCGTCGTGGTCCTCCCGGACGGCGGCCGCAACTACCTGTCCAAGCTCTACAACGACGAGTGGATGCGCGCCAACGGCCTGCTCGCCACGACCGGTGCGGTGGTCCGCGTGGCGGAGCTGATCGGCGCACGGCACCACGGGCCGGACATCCCGGACGTGGTCCTCGCCCGGACGACGGACCGGGTGGGCGCGGCGATCGACCTGCTCCAGCTGTACGGGATCAGCCAACTTCCGGTGTCGGAGCAGCCCGACGGCGACGCGCTGGAGGGGATCGTCGGCTCCGTGAGCGAGAAGGGGCTGCTCGAGCGCGCCTACCGCAACCCCGAGGTCGTCGAGCGCACGGTCGGCGAGGTCATGGACAGGCCGCTGCCGACCCTCGACATCACGGCGTCGGTCGACGAGGCGTTCGCGCTGCTGTCCGACGGCGCCCCGGCGCTGCTCGCCATCCGCGGGCGGCACCCCGCGGGGGTCGTGAGCAAGCTCGACCTGCTGGAGTACCTCGCGCACTCCCGCTGACCGGCAGCGATCCCGGGCCCGTCCGGCT
>CAYJOH010000189.1:0-5394 GCA_964371685.1 uncultured Anaerolineaceae bacterium | reverse complement strand
ACCGGCACGTTCGCCGGATCCTTGCCACCCGCCCGGATCCCGTCGCGGATGATCGCCACGAGGCCGTCGCGATCGCGGCCCCGGAGATAGGCGGGGGTCTCCTTGATCGCGACCCGGTCGGCGCGCCCGGCGGCGATCCGCCCGATGCCGTGGAGCGTGTCGTCCGGACGGTCGCCGGCGGTGCCGACGATCGCCGTCACGGGTGCGCCGGCGGCGATCCCGCGCGCCACCTCGAGGATGGCCTCGGTTCCCGCCTCGTTGTGGGCGAAATCGACGATCACGACGCGGTCGCCGACCTGGAACAGGTTCATCCGCCCGGGCGACAGGTCCGCCGAGGGCCGGAAGTCGCGCAGCCCGTCGGCGACCTGCGCGAGCGTGGCCCCCATCGCGCGGGCGCCCGCCGCCGCCGCGAGCGCGTTGGCGACGTTGTGGCGGGCGAGGCCGCCGAGGGCCACCGGGAGGTCGGCCACCGCGACGATGTCGGCCGCGAGGTGGCCCTCCCATTCGACCAGCACGCCGCCGGCCAGGCCGTAGGTGCGCCCACCCGCGCGCCGATGGCGGCGGACGACCGGCGAGCCGTCCGGGTCCATCGAGAACAGCGCGACCCGCCCCCGGACCCGGCGGGCGAGGGCCGCCACGAAGCGGTCGTCGGCGTTGAGCACGACGCAGCCATCGGGCTTCGTCACCCGGCACACCGTGCCCTTGACCTCGGCCAGCTCGGGCAGGGTGTGGATCCCCTGCAGGTCGAGGTGGTCCGAGGACACGTTCGTGAACACGCTCGCCTCGTTGGACTCGTAGCCCATGCCGCGCATGACCAGGCCGCCGCGCGCGGTCTCGAGCACGGCCACGTCCACGTCCTCCCGGCGCAGGATCGCCGCCGCGCCACCGGGCCCGGTCCAGTCGCCCGCCTCCACGATCCGCTCGTCGACGAGGATCCCGTCCGAGGTGGTCGTGCCCACGTGTCGCCCGGCCCGCAGCAGGACGTGGGTGATGAGCCGGGTCACGGTGGACTTGCCGTTGGTGCCGGTGATCGAGATCACGGGGATGCGCCGGTCCTCGTCCCGGATCCAGGACGGGGGCGTGGTGCGGGCTTCGGCGATCCGCGCGGTCCAGCGGGCGACCACCCGCGCCTGCGTCCCCGTGAGGTGCACGTGCCGGGCCGCCGAGACCGAGCGGGCGGCGAGGTCGACGGCGGCTTCGGCGATTGCCCGCGAGCGCTCGGCGCCCGCCCAGGGCCAGGTCACGACCCAGCGGCCGGCGTCGGAGGCGCGGTGGACCGCGATCGGACCGGCGTGCTCCCCGTGGTCCGCCCGCAGCCGCCGAGTCCAGGCCACGATGTCCGCGACCGGGTCCGGCCAGTCCCGCGCCGGGACCGCGCGGGCGAGGTGGACCAGGGTCTCGTCGCCCTCCGTCCGCGACCCGTGCCAGGCGTGCGTCCGCCCGAGGGCGACCTCGACCTTGACCACCGGAGCGAGCCGGTAGACGTTGGGCCCCTCGTACAGCCGAACCTCGATCAGTCGCACGCTCAGCCGAGCATACGCGAGCCCGCCGGCCTCGACGGGCTGCCGTCGCGGGATAAAGGACGTAGGCTGCGGCCATGACCCAACCGACGACCCACCCCGTCGATCTCGTGTCCGCCGACGAGCTCGCATCCCTCACCGCCGCCGTCGGGCGGGCGCTTCCCGCTTACCTCGCCGACCTCGAGCGCCTCGTGGGCATCGACTGCGGCTCGTACACCAAGGCCGGCGTGGACGAGGTCGGTGCCTGGACCGCGGACCGGCTCCGCGCCCTGGGCGCCACGATCACGACCCATCCCAACGACCAGGGCCTGGGTGACACCGTGGTCGCGGACATCGCCGGCGGCGACCCGGACGGCCCCGCGCTCATGCTCATCGGCCACCTGGACACGGTGTTCGACCCGGGGACCGCGGCAGAGCGCCCGTTCGCCATCGCGGACGGCATCGCGAGGGGCCCCGGCGTGACCGACATGAAGAGCGGGCTGCTCGCCGGGCTGTACGCGATCGCCGCGCTCCACGAGACGGGCGGCCTGCCGCTGGCGCGACTGGTGTTCGTCGCCAACCCGGACGAGGAGATCGGCTCACCGGTGTCCACGCCGCACATCCGGGCGCTCGCGCCGGGCGTGGACGCGTGCCTCGTGCTCGAGTGCGCGCGGGCGAACGGCGACATCGTGTCGTCACGGAAGGGGAACCTGGGGCTCGTGATCACGGTCAACGGCCGGGCCGCCCACGCGGGCGTCGAGCCGGAGAAGGGCCGCAGCGCGATCCTCGAGGCGGCGCGGATCGTGACCGAGCTCCACGCGCTCAACGGCCGCTGGCCGGGCGTGACGGTCAACGTGGGGGTGATCGCCGGCGGGACGCGCCCGAACGTCGTCGCGGAGCGGTGCACGCTCGAGGTGGACTGCCGGGCGGTGACCCGCGAGACGCTCGTCGAGGCGGAGGCGGCGATCCGGGCGGCCTGCGAGCCGCGGACCGTGCCCGACGTGACGGTCGACATCGCCGAGGCCGGACGCCACTGGCCGATGGAGAAGCTGGCGCGCTCAGGGCGGCTGGCAGCGTACGCGATCGCGCTGGCGGGGTCGATGGGACTCGAGCTGCGGGACGCGGCCACGGGCGGCGCCTCGGACGCGAACACGACGGCCGGGATGGGGGTGCCGACGATCGACGGCCTGGGGCCGATCGGCGGCCTCGACCACTCGCCCGGGGAGTACCTGGAGGTCGGTTCGATCGTGCCCCGGACCGCGTTGCTGGCGGCGCTGATCGCCGCCATCGGGCGCGACCCGGAGGTCCGGGCGTGGACGGCGGAGCGGCTCTCGCGCGCGGGCGAGGCGGGCGCGGGCGAGGCGGGCACGGGCGAGGCGGCCGCCTCGTGATCCGGCGGCATGTGTCCAGCGGCGGCCCCTGGGAGGCGTCGGCCGGGTACTCGCGGGCGCTCGCCGTGGGCGACGCGTGCTACGTGTCCGGCACCACGGACGCCGGCCCGGACGGCACGTCCCTCCACCCGGGCGACGCCGCGGCCCAGGCTCGTGCGTCGTGGGCGATCGTCGAAGGCGCCCTGACCGAGGCCGGCTTCGACCTCGAGGACGTCGTCCGCACCCGGATGTACATCGTCGATCCTGACGACGCCCTCGCCGTCGCCGCGGTCCACGGCGAGGTGTTCAAGCACGTCCGACCGGCCGCGACGCTGGTCGTCGTCGCGCGCCTGATGACGCCGACGCTCCTCGTGGAGGTCGAGGCGGAGGCGCTGCGGGGCTAGGCGTTCTACCCCAGCCCGGCGGCCCGGGCGAGCGCGACGACCACGATCGCCGCCACGAGGCCCAGGAACAGGTTGCGGCGCCAGGCCACCAGGGCGAGGCAGGCGAGGACGCCCACGGCCTCGATCCCGAGGTGGAGCGCCGGCGAGCCGTCGGCGGTGTCCCCGACGAAGGTCTCGGCGGCGGCGATCGAGGCGAGGACGGCCGGACCGACCAGCCGCAGGTAGAGCAGCGCGCGGGGCGGCAGCCGCTCGATGCCCGGCGCGAGCAGCGGCAGCGCCCGCGACGGGTAGGTGACCGCGCCCATCAGCAGCGCGAGCGCGACCAGCTCGGTGCTCATGCGTCGTCCCGCTGGAGCCCGTCGACCTCGGTCATCGCGCCGTCGAGGTCCACCGGCTGGCCCGTGACGTCCGAGTCCGGGGAGACGTGGCGGCGGCCGTCCGGGATCGCCATCCCGATCGCGGGCCCGACGAGGCCGCCCGCGACGATCCCGACCCCCGGGCCGAGCAGCAGCGACAGGAGGATGCCGATGACGGCGCCCGCGCCCGCCGCCACGACCTCCCGGCGGCCGGTGACGAGGCCGACGGCCAGGCCCGCCATCGCCGCCGGGAACACGACGTCGAGGCCGAACCGGCTGGGATCCGGGATCGCGCCGCCGAGCAGCACGCCCGCCAGCGTCGCCAGGTTCCAGGGGATGAACACGGCGAGGATCGCCCCGATCCAGTAGCCGCCGACGTCCACCCGGCCCAGGCGATGGAAGTGGGTGGCCGCCAGCGCGAACGCCTCGTCGGTCAGGACGTGCGCCATCGCGGCCCGCTGGAGGACCGGGACGCCCCGGAGGCGGGGCGCGAGCGACGCGCTGTACAGCAGGTGGCGCGCGTTGAGGAACAGCGTGAGGACGACGATCGGCAGCCACGGCAGGCCCTGCGAGACGTAGCCGACGGCGGCAAACTGGGCGGCCCCGGCGAACGCGAACACGCTCATCGCGCTCGCCTCGATCGGCGACAGGCCGGCATTCCGCGCGGCCAGCCCGTACACGAAGCCGAAGCCGATCGCGGACACGGCGATCCCCGCCGAGTCGAGGAGGAGCTGGCGGCGGGCCGCCCGGAGGTCGAGGGCGGAGGCGGCGCTCATGGCGTGGGCGCGCGGCGGCCGTCCCTAGCGGAGGAACGTCTTCGCGCAGGTCCCGTCGCAGACCACGTACACGGCGTGCTTCTCGAGGGCGTAGCCGGCCGCGTGCAGGAGGCCGGCGCAGCCCGGCGTGGGGCACTTCCAGACCCACCAGCGCTCGTTCTCGTCGAGGGCCGTGGTCTCGGCCCGGAGCTTGTCGGCGAGGCCTTCGCGCTCGGCGATCAGCGCGTCGACGCGCGCGGCGCGCTCGGCCGCGGTCTCGCTGGTGTAGGGGTAGTTCTGGCCGACGTTCGAGGTCACGCGCCCCCTCCGATAGCACAAGGGACCGGCGGCAGATCGGTGTGAGCGCAGCCTGCCACCGGCGGTCCCGAGGATACCATCCGGCCGGTCGCGGGCCGATCGGATCACGGCCGAGCGCTGCACCCCGCGGATGCCGCATTCATGACTCCGCGGTCATGTTCCGCCGGGCAAACGTCGGTGGATCGGCCGTGGTCGGCGTCGATTCGGCGCCATTCATGACCCTCGACTCATGCAACGACAGGTCAGACGTCCCGGCGCCGGCCGAACATGACCCCTGGCTCATGTTCGAGGACCAGCGCGGCGCCGTGCGTCCGTCAGCAGACCGCCGGGCACGCCCGGCTCAGCGGACCGCCGGCAGCCCCGCGCTCCTGGGGTCGGTAGAGGCGGCCAGCGTGCCGCCAGCGGCGGGGCCGCCGTCCAGCAGCTCGATCGCGTGCTCGTGGCCCAGCGTGCCCGTGTACTCGACCCGCGCCAGGCGATGCCCCAGCGCCGCGAGCCCCGCCTCCACGCCCGGCGCGAGGTCCCCGTCGAACAGCCCCATCACCGGGGGCCCGAGCCAGCCGTCCGGCTCCACCACGACCCGCGGCGCCGCCACGGCCGTCGCGACGTCGGCGCCGCCGTCGACCAGCGCGGACACCAGCTGGACGTGCACCTGCGGCTGTATGTCGCCGCCCATCGACCCGCCCACGACC
>CAYJOH010000188.1:0-5426 GCA_964371685.1 uncultured Anaerolineaceae bacterium | reverse complement strand
TCGCCGAGCTCGTCGGCGATCCGGAGCAGCCGGTTGTACTTGGCGACCCGCTCCGAGCGGGACGGGGCGCCGGTCTTGATCTGTCCCGTGCCCATCGCGACCACGAAGTCGGCGATGGTCGTGTCCTCGGTCTCGCCCGAGCGGTGGGACACGACCGCGGACCAGCCCGCGCGCCGCGCCGTCTCGATCGCGTCGATCGTCTCGGACAGCGTCCCGATCTGGTTGAGCTTGATCAGGACCGAGTTCATCGCCTTCTCGACGATGCCGCGCCGGATGAAGGCCGGGTTGGTGACCAGGATGTCGTCACCGACGAGCTGGACCTTGTCGCCGAGGCGCGCGTTGAGCTCACGCCAGCCGGCCCAGTCCTCCTCGGCCAGGCCGTCCTCGAGCGACACGATCGGGTAGCGGGCGACCCAGTCGGCCCACAGGTCCACCATCTCGCCCGAATCGAGCGTCCGGCCTTCCTTCTCGAGGCGGTACTGGCCGGTGACGCCCTCGATGCCGGTGCCCTCGACGAGCACGGAGCTCGCGGCGGGGTCGAGCGCGATCCCGATCTCGTCGCCCGGCTTGTAGCCGGCCTTCTCGATCGCGCGCAGGATGACCTCGACCGCGGCCTGGTTGGACGGCAGCGACGGCGCGAAGCCGCCCTCGTCGCCCTGGCCCGTGGCGTGGCCCTCGTCGTGGAGGATCTTGCGCAGCGCGGCGAAGATCTCCGCCCCGGCGCGCAGCGCCTCCGGGAACGACGCCAGCCCCACCGGCATGACCATGAACTCCTGGAAGTCCGTGGAGTCCTGGGCGTGCTTGCCGCCGTTGAGGATGTTGAACTGGGGAACCGGCAGGATCCGGGCCCCGGGGCCGCCGAGGTACCGGTAGAGCGGCATCTCGTGCGACGACGCCGACGCGTGGGCGCAGGCGAGCGAGACGCCCAGGATCGCGTTGGCGCCCAGCTCGCCCTTGTTGGGGGTGCCGTCGAGCTCGATCAGCGTTGCGTCGATGTCCGCCTGGTCGGCGGCGTCGAAGCCGAGGATCGAGGGGCCGATCCGCTCGGTGACGTTGCTCACTGCCGTCAGGACGCCCTTGCCCCCGAAGCGCGTCTTGTCGCCGTCCCGCAGCTCGACGGCCTCGTTGATCCCGGTCGAGGCGCCGGACGGCACCGCGGCGCGGCCCAACGAGCCGTCCTCGGTGACGACGTCCACCTCGATGGTGGGGTTGCCCCGCGAGTCGAGGATCTCCCGGGCATCGACCCAGGCGATGGTGGTGTCGCTCATTTGACGGCCTCCGGCACACGATCCAGGAGGACCGTGACGCCCGGCAGCTCGCGGCCCTCGAGGAACTCGAGGGAAGCGCCGCCGCCGGTGCTGATGTGGGTCATGCGGTCCGCGAGGCCCTGCTGGGTGATCGCGGCCACGGAATCGCCGCCGCCGATGACGACGGCCGCACCGGCGTCCGCTCGGTCCGCGAGGAACCGGGCGAGCGCCTTGGTCCCGTGGGCGAACGACGGGATCTCGAACACGCCCAGCGGGCCGTTCCAGAGGACCGTGCGCACGTCCGCGAGCGCCGCCTCGATGTTGGCGAGGCTCTGCTTGCCGAGGTCCACGATGTGCCAGCTGGCCGGCACCTTCTCGGCCGGGATCGTCTTGTACTCGGTGCCGCGGGTGACCTCCTTGGCCACGACCACGTCGACCGGCAGGACGACCTCGACCCCCTTCTCCTCGGCCGCGGCCAGGATCGCCCGGGCGTCCTCGACGCGGTCCGGCTCGGCCAGGCTCTTGCCGACGGGCTTGCCCTGGGCGAGCAGGAAGGTGTTCGCCATCCCGCCCCCGATGACCATCACGTCGACCTTGTCGAGGAGGTGCTTGAGGACCTTGATCTTGTCGCTGACCTTGGCGCCTCCGATGATCGCGGCGAACGGGCGCTCCGGGTTGTCGAGCAGCTTGCCGAGGTTCGCGAGCTCCTTCTCCATCAGGAACCCCGCGTAGGCCGGCAGCACCTTCGCGATGCCCACGGTCGAGGCGTGCGCCCGATGCGCAGTCCCGAACGCGTCGTTCACGTACACGTCCGCGTAGGAGGCCAGCGCCTTCGCGAACTCGGGGTCGTTCTTCTCCTCCTCCGCGTGGAAGCGGAGGTTCTCGAGCAGCAGCACCTCGCCGTTGCGGAGGCGCTTGAGCGCATCCTCGGTGCCCACGCCCAGGGCGTCGCCGGTGACCGGCACGGTGCGGCCCAGCAGCTGGCCCAGGCGCTCGCCCACGGGGCGGAGCCGGAGGCTGTCGGACACCTTGCCGTCGGGGCGGCCGAGGTGGCTGGCGAGGATGATGCGGGCGCCCTGCGCCTGCAGGTGGCGGATCGTCGGCAGCGCGGCGCGGATGCGCGAGTCGTCGGTGACCTTGCCGTCCTGCAGCGGGACGTTGAAGTCCACGCGCACGAAGACGCGCTTGCCCGCGGCGTCCAGGTCCCGGACGGTGAGCTTGTCCATGTTCGGTTCCTCCGGGGGGCGGGCTCCCGTGTCGGCCGGCCGTCGCCGGTCTCGTCGGCGGCCGCCTACAGGCGCTCGGCGATGTAGCGGACGAGGTCCGCGACGCGGCAGCTGTAGCCCCACTCGTTGTCGTACCAGGCGATGACCTTCACGAAGTTGCCGCCCAGGACCATGTTCGAGGGCAGGTCCACGATCGAGGAGCGATCGTCGCCCCGGAAGTCGGTGGACACGAGCGGCTCATCGGACGCGCCGAGGATGCCCTTGAGCGGGCCGGCGGCGGCGTCACGGAACGCCTGGTTGAGCTCCTCGACGGTCGTGTCCTTCTCGAGCTCCGCCGTGAAGTCCACGACGGACACGGTCGGCGTGGGGACGCGCAGGCTGAAGCCGTCGAACTTGCCCTTGAGGTCCGGGATCACGAGGGCGAGGGCCTTCGCGGCGCCGGTCGTGGTGGGGATGATGTTCAGGCCGGCGGAGCGGGCCCGGCGCGGGTCCTTGTGCGCGACGTCCAGGATGCGCTGGTCGTTGGTGTAGCTGTGGATGGTGTTCATCAGGCCGCGCCGGATCGTGAACTTGTCGTGCACGACCTTGGCCGCGGGCGCGAGGCAGTTGGTCGTGCAGCTCGCGTTGCTGATGATCACGTGCTTCGCGGGGTCGTAGGCGCCCTCGTTGACGCCGAGGACGATCGTGACGTCCTCCTTCTTGGCCGGGGCGCTGATCAGCACCTTCTTCGCGCCGGCCGCGACGTGGGCGCGGGCCTTGTCGGCATCGGTGAAGCGGCCGGTGGACTCGATCACGATGTCCACGCCCAGGTCCTTCCACGGAAGCTGGGCCGGATCGGCGATCTGGAGCACCTTGATCTCGCGGCCGTCCACGACGATCGAGTCGTCGGTGTGGGAGACCTCGCCCGGGAAGGTGCCGTAGGTCGAGTCGTGCTTGAACAGGAGCGCGTTCATCGAGACGTCCACGAGGTCGTTGACGGCGACGACCTCGACGTCCGGGGCGCGCTCGATGATGGCCTTGAGTGACTGACGGCCGATGCGGCCGAAGCCGTTGATGCCCACGCGAACGGTCATCGGGAGACCTCCTTGGAGAGGGGACGCAGGGCGTCGAGCGCCTGGGCAGACGCGCTCGACGGGTTGGGTCGGCGAACCGTGGGACGAGCCTCGTGCTGCCCTGCGGCGAGGGCCGGTCGAGGCGACGTCGGGAACGCGGCGGCGGTCGCCGATGAGGCGACGGCGGCGGCGACCCCGAAGCCGGGCGACGCGCCGGGGAGGGCGCGGCGGCCGGGGGACCGGTGCTCGTGGAGGCTCGTCCCCGCTCGATGGGAATCCCTGCCGAGGTCGGGGGCGATGGCCGTGATTGCGGACAGGGCGTGACCTCGGAGTGCAGGATCGAGGAGTTCACCGTGAATCTTAGCAAAGGCCCCTGCACGCTCCCCGGACGGGCGGCCCCTTGCGGCAGGCCCAATGGGTCCGCGCCAGACACCATTGAGCCCCCTCCGGCAGTGCCTTCGGGGGCTCAACTTGGTCACTGACGGCGAGGTCAGCCGCCGATCTTGAACACCTTGCCGCCACACTTCGGGCAGGTGCCCGAAAGCGCCGGCTTGCCGTTCTTCATCGTGATCTGCTGCGGGTTCTGGACCTCGACCTTCATCTTGTCCTTGACGCAATAGGCCTGAGCCATCGGGTCCACTCCTCCTCACGCTATCCGCGTCACGAGAGCACGCCCCTCGAGTCCGCGGGGTCGCCGGGTTCTGGCGCTCATTCTGGGGCCCAGAGCGACGGGCGCCAACGCACCGCCCCGGCCATCGATTTCTGGCGGTCCAGCTCCGCGAGGATCAGGAGGCTCTCGAGCCCCGTCTCCACCGCGGCGGCTTCCGCCCGGTCCTTCCCTTCGCCAACGACGAACTCGCCGGTTCGGCGGTTGGCAAAGACGGCGCACACGACGCCGGCGCGACAGCCACCGAGACCCGCGAGCACGAGGAGCGCCGAGGCTTCCATCTCGAAGTTCAGGACGCCCTGTCGTGTCATCTCGGCCGCGAGGTCAGGGTAGCGGATGGGCAGCTGCGGGATCGGGCGGCCCTGCGGGCCGAAGAACCCGGGCGCAGTCGCCGTGATCCCGACATGATGCCGGTGGCCGAGCCGCTCGGCGGCCTCGACCAGGGCCAGGATCGCCTCGTAATGGGCGACGGCGGGGTAGCCCTCGTGGACGAACCAGTTGGTCGTCGTCTCGAGCCGCACCGACCCCGACGAGATCACGAGGTCCCCCAGCTCCATCCCCTCCTGGAGCGCGCCACAGGAGCCGATCCGGATGAGCGTCGGGTGCTTGACGAGGGCGAGGATCTCGCTCACCACGATCTCGATGTTGTCCGTGCCGATGCCGGTGGACACGCACGAGACCCGCAGTCCCCGGTAGGTGCCGGTCGCGGTGTTGAACTCGCGGTGGCGGTGGCGGAACTCCACGGCGTCGAACCGGGCCGCGATGCGGTCGGTCCGATCCTGGTCGCCGGGGAGGAGGATGTAGTCGGCCAGCTCACCCGGGCCTAGCCCGATGTGGTACTGCCGCTCGCCGGCGGGGATCGCGACGCGGGCGTCCGCGTTCGGCAAGTGCACTGCCCTCGTTCAGCACGCTCGTGCGAGCGTGCGGCTGGCGCCGAGGATAGGGGGCTGATTCGAGCAGCGTCAAGCCGTTCCGCGCGTGCACGGCCCGTTCGGGGGCGAACGTTGCCCGAACGGGAGCCGTCGCGGGCCCTCGTCCGGGGCCGTCACGGGCCGCCGTCCGGGTCGCGGAGCGGCCGTCCGCGGCGTCCCAGAGGTCATCGCGGGCCCTCCGAGGAATCAGGGCCGTGGGCCTCGGCGGGCCGGGCCAGCGCCTCGATCCGGGCCCGCACCCGCGCCTCCAGCAGCCGCCGGCCGCGGTGCCGACGGGCGGCGGTGACCAGGACGGACATCGC
>CAYJOH010000187.1:0-5480 GCA_964371685.1 uncultured Anaerolineaceae bacterium | reverse complement strand
GTACGGTGGGGTGGGTGGTGGACGCGAGCGGTCCACCCCGATGCGGTGGGGTCCGGTGGGGTCAGCGCCCGTCGCCGCGCATCGCGGTAGCGGCGCCGGGCCTCAATGCAGCGGCAGGAGGACGTTCGTGTACTGGCCCTTGCCGTTGCGGTCCTGCGCGAAGACCTTGAACGTGGCCGTGCCCGTCTTGCTGGGCTTGAGCCTGATCGTGACCCGGTAGACCGTGGACGACACCTTGTTGAGGGTCGCCTGCCAGTAGCCGCTCAGGCCGGGCTGGTACACGCGGACCTTGACCTTGGAGCCCAGGGGCTCGGCGGTCGTGGCCGTGATCGTGATCTTCTGGCCGCGGGCCGGCGTCGTGTCGCTGACCGAGACCCGGAAGGCGTCGGCGCGGACCGACGTCCGCTGGGTGGAGGCCTGCGTGCCGTTGGTCGCGGTGACCGACGCGTAGTAGAGGCCCCGCGGGACGTAGGCCCCGGCGTCGTTGCGGCCGTTCCACGCGAACGTGTACGTGCCGGCGGCGAGGGACGCGTCCTGCTTCATCGTGCGCACCGCCTTGCCGGCGGCGTCGGTCATCACCCAGGTCACCGTCGCGGCGCTGCGGAGGACGAACGACTGGGTCGCGCTCCTCGCCAGCTTGTCCCCGTCCTGCGGGAAGAACAGCGACTTGGTCGTCTTGACGAAGCCCAGCGCGCCGTACAGCTCGACGCTGCGGGTCTGGCCCTCGCTCGCGTTGCCCGCCCGGTCGCGGGCGACGATCCGGATCGTGTGGATCCCGTCCTTGGCCCAGCTGCCGCCCGGCGTGCGGCCGTCCCAGGTCAGCGTCCCGCCGCTGGAGCTCACGCCGACCGAGAACGAGCCGGTCGTGGTGCCCGCGGCATCCTTCGCCGTCCCGGTGACGGTGCCCGGCTCGTCGGAGCTGACGGCGAAGCCGATCGTGTCGCGCGAGCCGTCGCCGTTGGGCGTGAACTGGGGCACGGTCGCGGCGTCCGCGTCCGCGACCGACACGTTCGGGGCCCGGGTGTCGACGACGATCGGGCCGTCGGCATCGGAGGGGCCGTTGCCCCACGCGTCGTCGGCCGTGAGCACCCAGCGGTAGGTCCCGTCGGGCACGGACCCAGGCGCCGGGCTCCAGGTCAGCGCGGCCGTCTCGCCGCTGCCGTTCGCGGTGGCCAGGGTCGCCCCGTCGCCGTCGCGAACCTTGAGCGTCCACGACGCCGCCTCGGACAGGCGCAGCGAGAGGTCGAAGTCGTCCTGCGAGCCGTCGCCGTTGGGCGAGAACGCGCCGGTGCCGTCGTCCATGGTCCACACGCGCGGCGCGGCACTGTCGCGGGGCTTGAGGGCGGCGCCGGCCATCCAGCCCTCCGCGCCGCCGTCCGTGTGCATCCGGAAGATCGGGCTCCCGTCGGCCGCGACCGCCGTCTCCGTCGTCTCGAGCCGCACCTTGTCGGCCGTGGCCAGGGTCGCGACCGGCAGCGCGCCGGCCTCCGGCGGGGCCGCCGCGTCCTCGACGCTGCCGAACACGGGCGCGCCGTCCGCGAGCGGGCTCGCATTGCCCGGCGCCACGAACGTCGCCGGGTCGCCACCGGTCCCCGCGTAGCTGGCGCCCGTGACCTGTTCGGTGGTCAGCGACATCTTGCCCACGATGGAGCGGTAGAAGCCGGACGGCGCCGCACTGTCCGGGTCCATCAAGTACGTATAGCCCGGGCGCCGGCTGGACGCGTAGGACAGGACGTGGTTCTTGAAGTCCGGGGCGCCGCGCCAGTACTGCTCGATCGTCTGCTTGGTCGTGAACAGGGCCCGGATGTAGTACGGGTCGTGGCTGTGCCCGTTGGCGATCACCGCGCGGGCGCCGGCCTTGATGAACGCCGCTGCGTAGTTGTCCACGCGCTGCTTCGCGGTCGAGAGCGAGGGCGCAGCCTGCCCGGGCTCGGAGTTGCCCGAGGCGTAGCACAGGTGGAACAGCAGGACGACGGCGTTGGGGGCCGGCGTCAGGTCGTCGATGTAGGGCTCGCCGTAGTACTTGTTCTCGTTGTCGGACAGCTTGCCGTCGCCGTTGGTGTCCGCGTTGAGCCCGAAGCCGTCCTTGGTCGTGTAGTTCGGGTCGTAGGTGTACGGGCTGGGCCACCCGTTGCCATGGCCGAGGTAGACGATGATCGAGGCGCCGTTGACCGCCGCCTTGACCTTCGACCAGGTGGCGCTGGGGCTGTAGACCTTCACGACGTTGGTCGTGTACTTGATCGCCTCGGCGTAGATCTGGTCGGCGTATGAGCGGTAGCTGGCGGTCGCGCTGTGCGTGGCGCCGACGATGATCGCGACCCGGGGGTTGGTTGCCGCCTGCGCGGCGGGGGCGGCCGCGGGGGCGAGGGTGCCGGCGCCGGCGAGAACTGCGGCGACCAGGGCGAGGACGATCTTGCGCAACGGGATGGGCTCCGGACTTGTGCAGGGCGCCCGAGCGATGGAATCCGGGCGTGGATGAGTGCCCCGTAAGCGTCGTCGCGCGCGCCCTCGTGGCCAACCCGAGGATGGTCACAACGTGCGTGGCCCTTTCGGTCGGGGGGTGGGATGGACCCGTGGGGTGCGGTGCGATCCGGGGGAGTCAGGCCGTGGTGCGCGGGTGGTGCCCGATGGCGCCTCCCGGTCAGCCCGGGCCGAGGCTCCGCATCAGGGCCGGCACCGCGTCGGCGAAGGCCTCGCGCCAGTGGCGCATCGGCTCGCCCGAGGGGAGCGGCGTGGGCTCGAGGACCGCCCACAGGGGCGGGGTGCTCGCCCGCTGCCAGGTCGACGCCTGGACCTCCTCGACCGCTACCTCGATGCCCGTCGCCCGGATGACCTCGCGTGCCCAGTCCGCCCGGGAGGCGCGGCCGCCGTTGACCAGGTGGTGGTACCGGGCAAGCTCACCGTGGGGGCACAGCTCGTCCTCGGCGATCAGCTCCACGATGGCCTCGGCGACATCGGGCGTGTAGGTCGGGCAGCCGATCTCGTCGCCGACCACGCGCAGCGGTTCGCCGGCGGCCCGGGCACGCAGCGCGGCCCGGGCCAGCTTCTCCGGGAAGTCGTTGCCCGGCGGGCCGTGGAGCCAGGTCGTGCGGACGACGGCCAGCCGGGCGCCTGGGCCTTCGTGCGCCGCCGCCGATCGCTCCGCCGCCAGCTTGCTCGCCCCGTAGGGATTGATTGGGTTGGGCACGTCGTCGGGTGCGTAGCCGACGCCGTCCGTCCGGCGACCGTCGAACACCTCGTTGGTCGAGACCAGCACCAGGTCGACGCCGCGGGCGGCGCAGGCGTCCGCGATCAGGCCCGTGGCGGTCGCGTTCCGGCGCATCGCCAGGGCCGGATCCTTGGCGCAGCCGTCGACATCGGTCCACGCGGCGGCATGGATCACGAGCTCGGGGCGGTCGCGCTCGATCAGCGCCCCGACCGACTCGACGGTCAGCGTGTCGAGGTCGAGCTCCGGGCGGGACCACGCGATCGGCCCCTTCGGCCCCGTGAATGGCGCCGCCGCGAGCGCCTCGATCAGCGCCCGGCCCAGCCGGCCGCCCGCCCCGGTGACCGCGACCCGCATCGGTCAGCCGTCCCCGTCGACCACCTCGTCCACCGCCGTTCCGGCGGCGAGGCGGTCGCCGTACTGGCGTGCGTAGTAGGCGTCCCAGTCTCCCGCCCGGGCCTGCGCCACCCACCGCGGGTTGTCCCGGTACCAGGCGACCGTTGCCGGCAGGCCGTCGTCGAACGCGACCCGCGGCCGCCAGCCCAGCGCGGCCAGCTTCGACCCGTCCATCGCGTACCGCCGGTCGTGCCCGGGGCGGTCCGGCACCGTGCGCACCAGCGACCAGTCGCGGCCCGCAGCCTCCAGCAGTCGCCCGATGACCTCGCGGTTCGGCAGCTCGGTTCCGCCGGCGACGTTGTACGCCTCGCCCGACTCGCCATGGCGGAGGACGAACTCGATCCCGGCGGCATGGTCCGACACGTGGAGCCAGTCGCGGATCTGCATGCCGTCGCCGTACATCGGCAGCGGCTCCCCGGCCAGCGCGTTGGTCACGAACAGCGGGATGAGCTTCTCGGGGTGCTGGTGCGGGCCGTAGGTGTTGGAGCCGCGGGTCGTCACCGCGTCCAGGCCGTAGGTGACGTGATAGGCGCGGACGAGCAGCTCCCCGGCGGCCTTGGCCGCCGCGTACGGGCTGCGCGGCGCGAGGGCGTCCGTCTCCACGCTCTGGCCCACGGCCACCTCGCCGTAGACCTCGTCGGTGCTCACCTGGAGGAAGCGCGGCGTCGTGACCCGCTCGCCGGCCCGGGCTCGCTCGGTCTCGTGGCGCACCGCCTCGAGCAGCACGTGCACGCCGATGACGCCGGTCCGCAGGAACGCCTCGGGGTCCAGGATCGACCGGTCCACGTGCGTCTCGGCGGCGACGTTGATGACCGCGTCCGTGCCCGCCACCAGCGGCCCCACGGCGCCTTCGTCCGCGATGTCGCCCCGCACGAAGGTGAAGCGGGCGGCGTGCTCCGGGTCTGACTCGACGGGCTCGAGGTTCGAGCGGTTGCCCGCGTAGGTGAGCTTGTCGAGGACGGTCACGCGCGTGCCGTCGCGCCGGCCGAGGATGTCACGGACGAGCTGGCTGCCGATGAAGCGGGCGCCACCCGTGCCTCGGTGGTGGGCGCCGGGGCCGATGCGGTGGGTGGTCACTGGGCGTCGTTCGGGTGGGCGGGTGGCGGCAGCAGCGCGCCGGCCTCCGCGTCCGCGCCCGCCAGCTCGGCGGCCCGCAGCAGGCTCGGCACCGTGCCGGCGTCCGTCCAGTGGCCCTCGTACACGCGGGTGAACAGGCCGCCGGCCGGGACGTAGTGGTTCAGGACGTCCGTGATCTCGAACTCGCCGCGCCCCGAGGGGGCGAGCGTCTCGATCACGTCGAACGCGTCCGGCCGCAGGAAGTACACGCCGATCGGGATGAGGTCGCTCTTGGGCTGGGCCGGCTTCTCCTCGAACCCGACCACGTTGCCCGCCTCGTCGAACTCCGCCACGCCGAAGCGCTGCGGATCCGGGACGCGGTACAGGAGGGTGCCGGCGCCCCACGGACCCGTGTCGAACGCCCTCGCCGTGTCCTCCAGCGGGTCGCCGCGCAGGATGTTGTCGCCCAGGACGACGCAGAACGAGTCGCCGGCGATGAAGTCCCGCGCCAGGCCGATCGCGTGCGCGATGCCCAGCGCGCCGCGCTGGTAGCGATAGGTCAGGTCGAGGCCGAAGTGCTTCCCGTCGCCCAGCAGCTCCACGATGTCGCCGACGCTCTTGCCGCCGACGATCACCATGACCTCCCGGATCCCCATGCCCGCCAGGGTGTCGAGCGGGTAGTAGATCATCGGCCGGTCGTAGATCGGCAGCAGGTGCTTGTTGGTGACGATGGTGAGCGGGAACAGCCGGCTCGCCGTGCCGCCCGCGAGGACGAGGCCCTTCATCGCCCGAGAGGGTAGCAGGACCGGGACGTCCGCCCGGG
>CAYJOH010000186.1:0-5481 GCA_964371685.1 uncultured Anaerolineaceae bacterium | reverse complement strand
TCAGGGACGTGCCACCAGGGGCCAGGCCGCGCCCTCGGTCGCCGGCTGCGGGGTGGGCGTCACCCCGGGGAGCGGCGCGGCCTCGTCCGGCGGCCCGTGGAGGAACGGGGTGGTGACCGGCAGGACGGGGTCGCTGTGGCAGCGGGCGCAGTACACCGGCTGGTGGCAGTAGGCGCAGGCCTGGTTGCCCTGCGCGCGGATCACCGCGGCGTGGTTGGTGGCCATCGTGTCGTGGTCCACCGTCACGGCGCCGGTGGCGTGGCAGTTCACGCAGTAGTCGCGGGCGTGGCACTCGCCGCAGCTGTTGCCGCCAGGATCGAGGTCGGGCGCGACGTCCTTGTGGTTGAACACCCACAGCGAGTCGCTGGTGTGGGTGCTGGGCGGCTCGCCGAGCGGCAGGCTGGCGACCGCCGGGCCCAGCTGCGGGAACGTGTGGCAGGCGTTGCAGGTCGAGGGGATCGTCTCGGCGGTCGCGACCCCGTCCACGACCAGCACGTGGCCGCCGTCGTGGCAGCGGAAGCAGCCGGGGAAGTCGGTGTGCCCGAGGTGGTCCGGGTACGTCTGGGCCGTCACGCGCATCTCGGGCGAGGCCGTCAGCCGGTACAGGACCTGCATCCGGTCGATGGCGCTGTTGATCTGGGCGGCCTTGGTCCGGTAGACGTCCGGGTACTGGTCGGCGTAGAAGTCGCGGAGCCCCTCGATCTCCAGGTCGGCCGTCGCCTCGTCCGGGTAGCTGCTCCACAGCAGCCGCATGCCCTCGCGCTTGATGTAGGGAAGGGTTGCGTCGATGCCGCCCGTCGAGAGCTCGTAGTCGAGGCTGGTGCGCGGGTTCGGGATCGAGTGGCCCGCCCGGTTGTGGCAGTCGTAGCAGGTCATGACGTGCTCAGCGTCGGCCGCGAGGATCGCGTCGATGTCCGGCTGGATGTCGTCGGACACCCTGATCTTGTCCTGCGACACGTACTCGCGGACCGTGCCGTCCGGCTGGGTCGCCGCGACGTAGTCGATGGAGGCGGCGTCCTCGTCCGGAGTGGCGTAGCTGACCTCGCGCAGGATGTGCCAGTGGACGCTGCGGTCCACGTCGAAGGCGTCGCCGCCGCCCGGCCGCACCATGAGGCCGACGAACTGGCGCGTGTTGTCCTCGTCCTCGCTGAACACCGTCCGCGTCTTGAGGCCGGCCAGGGCCCGCCGCAGCGGATCGTGGCAGTGGGCGCACGTGTCGTCCGCGGAGGGCAGGTCCGTGTGCTCGGGCGGCGGGATCGGCGTGGGGTACGTGCCCAGCACCATCTCCACCAGCTGGCGGGTGCCGTTGAGCTTGGCCTTGATCCAGCCGGTGATGCCCGGCTCCACGTGGCACTCGGCGCAGGTGACGTTGGCGTGGGGGCCGGCCTCGTAGGCGGCGAGCTCCGGCGCCATGGAGTGGCAGCGGCCGCAGAAGTCGGCGGTCTCGGTCCACTGGATGAGCGACACGGCGGAGAACGTCGCCACGCCGCCGATGCCGGACAGCACCAGCAGCAGGGCGAACAGTCCGGCCCTCGACCGCGGCAGCCGCAGCCGGCGCCCGCGGAGGTAGAACGGCGAGCGCCGGGTCGGGCGGGGAGCCTCCGCCACGACGGCAGGGGCGTCGGCCTCGGCGGCCGGGCCGGCATCGCCGGGGTCGCTCGGCTCGACGGCCGGGGCCTCGTTCATCGACGGCGACGCGTCAGCCGGGTCCGCCTGGGGCGTGTCGGGACGCGTCGCCTCGTCGGTCATCGGGGGGTCAGTCCATGAGGGCCGCGACGGCGCGGTCCATGTCGTCCCGGTGCAGGGCCCCGATCCGGATCTCCCGGATCTTCCCGTCGGCGCCGATGAAGAAGTGGGTCGGGATGCCCATCGTGCGGTAGGTGCTGGCGATGACCGTGCGCTCGTCCACGACGATCGGGAACGTCAGGCCGGCCCGCCCGGCGTAGCCGGAGATGTCCGCCGCGCTCTCGCTGATGAACACGCCCAGCACCACGAGCCCCTGGTCCTTGTACTTCTGGTACGTGGCCTCGACGTCGGGGACCTCGGAGCGGCAGTCCGGGCACCACGAAGCGCCGAAGGTCAGCCACATCGGCTTGCCGGCGTAGTCGGCCAGCGAGACCGCGGTGCCGTCGTAGGTGACCCCGGAGAACCCGGGCGGGACCGCGCCCACGGCGGGCGCAGCGCCGGAGACGTCACCCGCCAGGTCCACCTGCGTGACGCCGTCGGAGCCCGTGCCGCCCATCGCGAAGGCCGCGATCCCGATCACGATCGCCGTGACGACGACCACCACCAGGGTCTGCAGCCGGCCGGCTCCAGCACCGGCCGACCGTGCCGCGACGCCTGCAGCGCTCATCTCGTTCGCTCCCTTCGTCCGGTCTCGATCAGCCGAGGCCGGAGTAGCTGTGGAGCCCGCCGAAGAACAGGTTCCCGAAGTAGGTGAACAGGGTGGCCACGAAGCCCAGCATCAGCAGCCAGGCGGCGCGGGTGCCCCGCCAGCCACGCATCACGCGGGCGTGGAGGTAGGCGCCGTAGATCAGCCAGGTCACCAGCGACGCGGTCTCCTTGGGATCCCAGCTCCAGTAGCTGCCCCACGCCGTGTCGGCCCAGACGGCGCCCAGGACGATCGTGAGCGTGAGGAACGGGAAGCCGACCACCACCGCCCGGTAGCCGATCTCGTCGAGGACCTGCGGCTTGGGCAGGCCCCAGCGGCCGCCCTCGGGCTGGACGAGGTACAGGGCGGCGGCCGCGAAGCCGATTGCGAAGCTGCCGTAGGCGACGATCGCGACGGCGACGTGGACGGTGAGCAGCAGGTTGTTCTGGAGTGCCGGGACGAGCGGCTCGACCGGGCCCTGGATGCTCCACGCGTAGAGCAGCATGGCCAGCGCCACGGGCATCGCGACGAGGCCCAGGATCCGCTGGTGGTAGCGGCGCTCGAACCACATGTAGGCGGCCAGGATCCCGAACGCGAACGCCACCGAGAACTCGTACATGTTCGCGAACGGCCCGTGGCCGGTGGCGAAGGTGCGGAACACGAGGCTCGCCAGCAGGGCGGCGGTCGCCAGCCAGCCGAGCATCGTCGCGTAGCGGCCGATTGCCGACGTGCGGGGACCCGAGATGAACCCCATCGCCCCGCCGGCCGTGGGGCCGCCGGCGGTCTGCATCCGCGCGGCCCGGAGGCCGGACACGGCGTACAGGAAGTAGAAGATCGTGGCCAGGCCCGTGCTCAGCAGGGCCGCGATGAACGCGTATCCGGACATCTTTTCCATGGCGGGATCTCCCTCAGGCCTGCGCCGGCGGCTGGAGCGCCGAGCGGATGTCATTGACGAGCTTGTCGAACTCGGAGTTGGCCACCACGTCCTTGCTGCCCAGGCTGGCCACGGACAGGACGGCCCCGCCCCGCGGCCGCGCGACGATGCGCGCCCAGAGGCGCTTGTGGGGCATCGTGAACCGGACGACGAAGCCCACGAACAGGAGCGAGCAGCCGATCCAGATCAGCCCGACGCCGGGGTCGCGGGCGACGCTGAGGCCGGTGAACTGGCTCTCGCGCTCGAAGGTGACCGTCAGGCCGCCGATGGTGGTGGGCTTGTTCTGGTCGATGACCGCCGACTCGGCCAGCGTGCCGCCGGTCGCCGTGTAGAGGTCGACCTCCATCTGGCCCGGCAGGATCTTGCCGTCGCCCGAGCCGAGGGTCCCGATGACCCAGCCCACGTACTGCGTGCCGGGGATGCTGAACGAGCCGATGGGGCGCTGCTCGGCGGTCGTCCGCCAGGCCAGCGGCACGCCCTCGGACACGAGGACGTTGCCGGCGGCGTCCTTGACGGTCATCACCGCCGCGGAGCCGAAGAACGCCTGGTAGAAGGTGGTGGTGCCGTAGCGGAGCGGGTCGTTGACCCGGATCGTGTGGCGGGCGACCTCGGTGCCGTCCTTGCGCAGGATCACCTGGCTGGCGTAGTCGGACGGCGCGCCGGTGGTCGTGTAGTAGGTGTCGGTGAAGTCGATCAGCTCGATGGTCAGGCCCGGCTCCGACGCGACCGGGAGGACGGCCCCCTCGGCGAGCGTGAAGTTGGCGTCGCGAAAGCCGAACGTCGCGCCGACGATCGCGCCGGCGAGGATCACCACCAGCGACAGGTGCCCGATGAGCCCCGCGAACGGTGCCCAGCGGAGCCGGTCCGCGTACACGTGGATCGCATCGTCCTCCGCCGTCAGCACGCGGTAGCGATGGCCGCGCAGGACGCTCCCGACGATGGCCAGCGTCTCGGCCGTCCCGTGCCGGACGACCACGGCCTCGTGCTGCGGCGCGTGCTCGAAGAACGATGCGCCGACGTCCACGCGCGGCTTGGTCGCCGTGCGCCACATGCCGGGGAAGCGGTGCACCGAGCAGGCGATGAGGCTGATCGTGAGCGCCGCCACGAGCACCCGGAAGACCACCGAGTTGAAGATCTCGAACAGCTGGAGGGCGTTCATGACGTCCGTCCAGAACCCGAACCGCGGGCGGATCTCGTTCAGCCATGACGCCTTTGCCTCGGCGTCGGTGAGGATGCCGGGAGGCGCCTGGATCACGAGCGACCCGACCACGCCGAGCGCGGCGAGCACCAGGATCAGGACCAGCGCGAGCCGCATCGACGAGAGGAGGTGCCAGAGGCCTTCCAGCACCCGGTCGAGACGATCCATCGCGCTGGGGCTCGCCGCCGCCCGCGGGGCCGCCTGGGCCGCCGGCGGGAGCGGCCGGGAGTGAACCTCGTGGGCCATCCGACGACCTCCTACAGGCCGAGCGGCGACCCGAGGGTCGCCAGCCGGCCGAGCATGTTGGTGAGCATCAGCACGCCGAGGGCCACGAGCAGGATGCCGGTGACCAGCGAGACGGCGTGGTGGTGGCGGCCGACCCAGGCGAGCCGCCGGGAGACCCAGGACGCGCCGAGGGCGACCGCGAGGAACGGGAGCGCGAGCCCGGCCGCGTAGGCGACCAGGAGGACCGTGCCGGCGGCGACGCTCGAGGAGGCCGTCGCCAGGCCGAGGATCCCGCCCAGGATCGGGCCGATGCAGGGGCTCCAGCCGGCCGCGAACAGGAGGCCGAACAGGAGCGATCGGGTGTAGGTGGGCCGGTCCCCCGTCGTGACGGTGGCGCCGAAGCCCGTGCCGCCGGCGAGCCCGCCACCGGTGCCCGTGCCGCCGCCGGCCATCACCAGCCCGCCGCCCATCGTGGGCATCGCGCGGGTGTCGCGCCACAGGGCCCGGACGTTGATCACGCCCGCGACCTGGAGGCCGAGGAACACGAGGAGGGCGCCGCCGACCATGTTCATCGTGCGGCGGTCGAGGACGTAGCCGATCGCGCCGATGGCCGCGTAGAAGGCGACGAACACGAGCGAGAAGCCGGCCACGAACGCGAGCCCGTGGGCAACGGCGACGCGCCGCCCGGCCGTGCCGCCCCCGGTCGCGCCGACCATGTAGCCGATGTACGCCGGCACGAGCGGGAGGCAGCAC